>JAGGUH010000058.1 GCA_021158645.1 bacterium
AAAATGCCCACCCCCTCCTATTTCCTCCCCCTCCCAGAGGGAGGGGGAGGATTAAGGTGAGGGAGGGATATTCTTTTTGAATTTTGAATTGTCATTTTGAATTTTGAATTTTTAATATTGAACTCGTGAACTCGTTAACTCATAAATAAACAATAAAATCGTTAATAAACAACAAATTTCTATAAATTTCTACTGTATTTCTGTTATATATCTATATTAGAAACTTGCCTTATTTTTAGTTTTTTATTAAAATTTTAGAAAATGCTAAAACAAATAAAATATAAAAACTCAAACTGGATTGACATTTTAAATCCTTCTGAAAAAGAAATTTCTTTTTTAAAAGAAAATTTTAACTTTCATCCAGTAATTTTAGAAGAACTAAAGCATCCTTCTATTCGTTCCTATGTAGAGCATTTAAACGGAGCCCTTTATTTTGTTTATCATAGCCCAAGATTTGAAACCAAAATTGAAACTTCAATCCCATCAGAAATTGATTTTTTAATCACTAAAAATACTTTAATCACTGTTTCTTATCAAAAAAACGAAATTTTAGAAGAAATTTTTTCAATTTGCGAAACCAACCCAGCAGCAAAACATTTTTATTTTTCTCAAGGAGCCGGATTTTTATTGTATCAAATCATCAAAAAATGTATAAATTTTTCTTTAAGACAACTAACCCATATTCAAGAAAAAATTCAAGATGTTGAAAGGAAAATGTTTTCCGGAAAAGAAGAAATGGTAGTCAAAGATATTTCAAACCTTAAAAGAGATATTTTAAATTTTCAACTAATTTCAAAACCCCACCAAACTCTTTTAGAATCTCTTTTTAAAGAAGAAGAAAAATTTTTTGGCAAAAAATACAAGGTTTATTTTTCAGATTTAAAAGAATGCCATCAACACCTTTGGAATATCCTTTTTAACTGCCGCGAAGTAATTGAAGCATTAGAAATTACAAATGATAATATCATTGATATTCGTCTTAATAAAATTATGAAAATTTTTTCGGTTTTAGCATTTGTTACTTTTCCATTAATGCTTTTTACTTCAATGTTTGGAATGAATACAAAAAACGCTCCGATTATTGGAAATAAATATGATTTTTGGATTATTGTTACAATTATGTCCGGTTTAACACTTTTAATGTTTCTTGTTTTTAAAAGAAAAAAATGGATTTAATCAAAAATCAAAAATCAAAAATCAAAAACTTCAAAGAAGAGGTTCTAAAATTTATTTTTATAATTATCTTACTCGAAAAATTGAAAGGTTTAAACCAATAAGAAAAAATTGGGTATTTATGTATTGTTGCGGACCAACAGTTTATGATTTTGTCCATTTGGGCAATCTAAGAACTTATCTTTTTGAAGATTTTTTAAGAAGAACTTTAGAATATAATGGTTATAAAATTAAACATATTGTAAATATCACTGATATTGATGATAAAATCATTAAAAAATCAAAAAAACAAAAAATTGATTTTAAAAAATTAACAAAAAAATATAGCCAGTATTTTTTTGAAGATCTAAAAGAACTCAACATTGAAAAAGCCACCAAATATCCCCGTGCAACTCAAGAAATTCCGTCTATGATAAAATTAATTCAAATTCTTTTAAAAAAAGGATATGCCTATAAAACTTCTGACGGAATCTATTTTGAAATTTCAAAATTCAAAGATTATGGAAAATTATCTCAAATCAAAAAAGCAAATCTCATTTCAGGAAAAAGAATCTCAACCGATCAGTATGATAAAAAAACGATTTTTGACTTTGCTTTATGGAAATTTAAAAAAGCCGGCGAGCCATTTTTTAAAGCCCCTTTTGGAGATGGCAGACCTGGCTGGCATATTGAATGCTCGGCAATGTCAACAAAATATTTAGGAATACCTTTTGATATTCATTGTGGTGGAATTGATCTTTTATTCCCCCATCATGAAAACGAAATCGCTCAAAGCGAAGCCGCCTTTGGAAAAAAATTTGTTAATTTTTTTATCGAAGGAGAACATCTTTTAGTCGAAGGACAAAAGATGGCAAAAAGTTTAGGAAATATCTATACTTTAAAAGATTTAAAAGAAAAAAATTTCCTGCCATTAAGTTTTAGATATCTCTGCCTTCAAACCCACTGGCAAACTAAACTTGATTTTTCTTTCAAAAAATTAGAAGAAAGTCAAAAATCTCTTTTCAATTTATGGCAAAAATTACTTGATTTGCTTCTTGAAAAACCTCAAAAAAAATCATCAAAATTTGAAAATCAAAAATTTATAAAATATCAAAAAAAATTTTTAGAAATAATCAATTTTAATTTAAACACCAAAAAAGCAATAGAACTTTTATATCAAATTTTAGAAGACAAAAATTTATCCTCTAAAACAAAATTAAAACTTTCAATTGATTTTGACAAAGTTTTTGGACTCTCTTTTGGAAAAATTTTAAAAGAAGGCAAAAAAAATTTTCCTTCAAAAAAAATACTTTCATTAGTCAAAAAAAGAGAAAATTTAAGAAAAAAAGGGAATTTTAAAGAAGCCGACAAAATTAGAGAAAAAATTCAAAAAAATGGTTATCAAATAGAAGATACAAAAAAAGGCACAAAAATAAAAATTGACTTAAAGAAAATCCTAAAAATATGAACGATCTCTTAAGATTTTTATTTATTTTTCTTTTAATTGAAATATTTTTTGTGACTAATTTTTCTTTTTTTAGTTATCTTTTGCTTGTTTTTTTTATTATTTATGAAATTTTTAAAAACACAAAAAAATTAAGAAAAATTTTTGAGGTTTTATTTATTGCCTTTATTTTCTTTATTTTAGTTAAAGATTATCCATCATTTCATTTTCACCTATTTGCCTTAATTTTTGCTTTGATTTTCTCAACTTTTCTTTACTCGCTCAAAACTAATACTAATTCTTATTATTTTCCCCTCATTTATTTTTTATTTTTAATTTTTTACAAAAATAAAATGCCCTTCTTTTTTGAAGGCATTTTTATTTATTTTTCTTTGGTTTTAATTTTAGAAAAAATTTTTCAATTAGAAAAATACCAGAAATATCTTTTAAGTTTTCTAATAATTGAAATTTTAATTCCAATTTCTTTTCTCTCACTTCCCGAAGAAATTAAAGCCCTAATTGCTTTTCTAATTCTATTCGGATTTTCTAAAATTTATTCCTATGACAATTTCGCTCTTAAAAGATCAAGATATCTTTTAAGAAGTTCTAAATAAAGTTTTTGAAGAAGTACTAATACTTGTTTTTGCGAGGCAATAATTTTAGATTTAATTTTTTCAACTTCAGTTGTAGTTGAAGGAACTATCTCCGATGGTTTCTCTTTTTGTTTAGGAGTTTGTTTGTGAGTTTGTTTTAAAAACATCGGCAAAATCGCTCCACCACAATTAATTTTAAAAGAAAAAGTTTCGCTTTGAGTTGTATTGCCAGATTTATCTACGGCTTTTACATACCAACTATGATCCCCGCAACTAAGATTTGAAGAAGGAGTATAAGAATTTTGAGTCAAATTATCTTTTTCAAGAGTTCCGTCTAAATAAAACTGATAATGAGAAAAATCAGAATCACTTGAAGCATTCCAACTAAAAGTTGGAGTTTTATCAGTAATACTTGAACCATTGGCTGGAGAAGTTAAACTAAAAGAAGAAGGAGCACTCACATCTTCTTCAATTGTAAAAGTTTTTGTAGAAAAACCGCCATTATAAGTGAAAGAAACAATTCCTGAACTATTTGACTGATAACTTCCAAAATAACTTCCTTCAACATTTACTTGATAACAAGTATTTGCTTTAGAAACTCCAACTTCAAAAGCCACTGAAGCATTAGAAGCAGTGCTCGATGCCTGCCATTTTACGATATAACCAGAAACATATTCCTGACTTGAAGTTGCAACATTTAAAACTAATTCCACCGAACCATTTGATGGCATTAGCTTTATTAAAGAACGATCATTATTTTTTAACTGAAAACTACTTCCATCAGGAATTAAAACATTCAAATTAGTACCATCTAAAGTTAAATTATCACAAGTTGAAGAACTTACCACTAAAATTTGAGGCATAACATTTGGATTAAATTGCAAAGCAGTATCAGCATCAAAACTCACATTTGCTCCAAAACTTATCATTGGAAAACAAATAAAAAACAAAAAAATACTAAATTTTATTAAAGAAAAATTTACCTTCATAATTATTAATTTAAACTTTTTACTTTTCTCTTTTTTATCTATTAAAAATAATAATTTAAAATTTCCTTAAAGTCAATACAAAAATTGTGGATAACTCAACTCAAAAACAAAACTTCACTTAACTGCTATATGGCAGTTAAGTAAAAAGTTTAAAAGATTAAATTTTAATAAAAATTTTAGAGATTTTGAATTTTGAATACAAAATACACCCAATTAAATTCTTTTTTTAAAAAATCAAATCGGGAAAAGCAACAGGACTAAAAAAACGAGTAATAGATTTTTCCTATTAAATAATAAGTTTACAAGATCTATCTACAACAAAACAAGGATTTAAAAAATTTTACCATCTATATTATCAAAATATCAAAAATATGGTATAATATAAATAACTAAAGATAAAATTTTTTCTACATTTTTTCTTAACTTTTTGGTATAATATGAAACAGAAAATCAAAAATTCAAATTCCAAATTTAAAATGCTTAATTCTATTCTTCTTTATTACTCTACCATTTTATCAACCATTCTAATTATTGGCGGGTTTTGGACTGCTAAATCAAAAAAAGAGATTGTCAGTAATATTATCTTTTTACCGGTAGTAATATCTTTGTGGATTACTTTAATTCAAAAAAGAAAAAAACAAAAATAAAAACTATGGAATCCAGGATAGAAAATAAATTAGTTAGAAAGTTTAAAAAATTCAGT
>JAGGUH010000082.1 GCA_021158645.1 bacterium
AGGAAAAAACCCCAGTAAAAAAGCCTATCACTAAAAAAGATTTTTTCATTCTCTTTCCCTCCTTATAAATTTTATTTTTACCGTTTTTATATTACCAAAAAATTTCGTAAATGTCAATAGAGCATAGTTAAAATAAACAAGACAAGAATTCTTTCTTTCACTAAAACCCGAAAGTTATTTAACTTTTCTTCTCGTAACCATAAATAAGATATTCTAATATTCTTAAGAACATTAGGATATTAATTATCATTATCCTAATTTTGTTTTGCACTTCCCATTTTATTTTCCTATTTTATTTTCCCACTTCTAATTTTTTATAATTTTTCACCTCTAATAATCTCTATTTCTTCCCCGTTCGCAGTTGCAGTTACTTTTATAACTCCTGTTTTCTCTCCATTTCTATCCCATTTATGCCATTTATAGATAAGATCCCTTCCTTTAACAGTAGCAACTATTCCGGAGGAGAACCTCTTTGGAGGAAGAAGAAAGTAATGAGAAAAATCTGATACATCAGGTATAAAATAATTTAAGCAGATTTTCGGCTTGGGGGGAGTTAGAATATTAGAATGTTAATTACTTTTTTTAGAACAAAAGAGAATTTTGGACTTTTTTTAAACAAACAAGAAGAAGAATTTTCTAATTAGTCATTGACTCAATTTTTTCTTTTG
Organism: bacterium; assembly: GCA_021158645.1. Taxonomy (GTDB): domain Bacteria; phylum Patescibacteriota; class Minisyncoccia; order UBA6257; family JAGGUH01; genus JAGGUH01. The sequence goes on from JAGGUH010000082.1 coordinate 669, forward strand.
GTATAATGCCAATAATATGTTAACTTATCTTGTAGAACTTCATCCTCAAAAAGAAGGAGGATACACAGTTACAGTACCGGCTTTACCCGGTTGTATTTCTGAAGGAGACACCCTTGAAGAAGCCCTAGAAAACATTAAGGATGCAATTGAAGGATATCTTAAAGCACTCGCTAAACATAATCGGAAAATTCCTTTAGAGTTTCATGAATTTCATCAAGTAGAAGTTTTCAAGAAAAAATCTTCTAAATCATCTTTCTCCTCAATTGATGCCTAAACTTCCTCGAGTAAAACCAAAACAAGTAATTAAAGTTCTAAAAAAAGCGGGCTTTTACATTGATCATATTTCTGGAAGTCATTATATTCTTTATAAAGACAATCGTTCTCATCCAATTTCAATTCCTTATCATAATAAAGATCTTAAAATAGGCACTCTTAAAAACATTCTTAAGTAAACTAAACTTTCAGTTAAAAAATTCATTGAATTTTTATAAAATTCTCCTTGTTTAATTTCAAAAGAAACTTTCTTGTTTGTTTTTTAGAACAATTTAGTTTTGCCAAAAGAAATAATTCGCAGTTTGAATTGGAAAGAAAGACAAAAAGTTGTTGTAAAAAAATCCGGAAAAAAAATTATTATTCAGGACTGGGAAAAATAACATTTTGAAATTAATTTTAATTTCATTGTCAAAATATCTCTTTTTACTATGATTTGAAAATATGGAAAGAGAAATTTCAGCCGGAATTATTGTCTTTAGAAAAGAAAAGAATAAAATAAAATTTCTTTTACTTGAAAAACCTTCAGGGCTTTTTGAATTTCCCAAAGGACTAATTGAAAAAAACGAAGATCCAAAAAATACGGCTTTAAGAGAGGCAAAAGAGGAATCGGGAATTAAAAAAATTAAAATTATTGATGGCTTTAAAGAGACCACAAAATATGTTTATAATTTTAGAGGTAAAAAAATTTTTAAAATTGTGATTTTTTATTTAGGAGAAACAAAAGAGAAACAAATAAAAGTATCTTTTGAACATCTTGATGGCAACTGGTATGAATTTGAAAAAGCAGAAAAACTTTTAAAATTTAAAAACTACAAAGAGTTATTAAAAAAAGCAAAAAAATTTATTGAAAAAAATCTATGAGTTTTATTAAAAATTTTTCTCAAATCGCAAAAACAAAAGAAAGAAAAATTTTACTAAAAATTCTTGAAGATGGAATTAAGTCGGTTTCTCCAGAAAATGTCTTTCCAGAAAAAATAAAAATTAAAAATGAAAATTTAATTATTTTAGATAAAAAGTTTGATCTTAAAAAATTTAGAAAAATTTATTTTATTGGTATCGGAAAAATGGCAAATTCGGGTTATTTTGCTTTAAAAAAAATTTTTAAAAAGTTTGATTTTGCCTGCATTTTAGATCCTTCAGTTAAAAAAACGAATACAAAAAATAAAAATTTAAAAATTTATAAAGTTTCTCATCCGTTTGTAAAAGAAACTAATTTAAAAGCAACAAAAGTAATTTTAAAATTAGCCCAAAAAGCAAAAGAAAACGATTTGCTAATTTTTTTGATTTCTGGAGGTGGCTCGGCTTCACTTTCTTTTCCTTTAATTGACTTAAATTCTTATAATAAAATTTTTGAAGAACTTACCAAAAAAGGTGCCCAAATAAAAGAAATTAACACTTTAAGAAAACATTTAGATCTGGTAAAGGGAGGAGGATTAGCAAAAATTTTTTTTCCAGTTACAATTATTTCTTTAATTATCTCAGATGTTGTAGGAAATGACTTATCTTTTATTGCTTCTGGTCCTACTACTTATGATAAAACTTCTGTTTTAGACGCAGAAAATCTTTTAAAAAAATATGGTTTAGAAAAAAAGTTTAAAAAAATTAAGTTTTTAGAAACTCCAAAAGAAAAAAGATATTTTAAGAAAGTTTATAATTTTTTAGTTTTATCAAATAAAGATGCCCTTAAAACAATGGAAAAAAGAGCCAAAAATTTGGGATTAGAAGTTAAAATATTTTCAGATAAAATTCAAGGAAATGTAAAAGAAGTTGCAAAAAGAATTCTTTCTTTGAAATCAAAAGGACTTTTAATTGGCGCTGGCGAAAGCACGGTTGAGATTAAAGGCAAAGGAAAAGGAGGCAGAAATCAAGAACTTTGTCTTTGGATTTTAAAAAATTTAAAAAAAGGACAGATTTTTTTATCTTTTGCTTCAGATGGTTTAGATTTTTATAAAGCGGCTGGAGCAATTGTTGATTTTAAAACCAAAGAGAAGGCAAAAAAAATGAAATTGTCAGTTGATAAATATCTTAAAAATAATGATTCTTTTCACTTTTTTTTAAAAACTGGCGATTTAATTTTTTCTAAAAAAACCGGGATTAATATCGCTGATTTCTATCTTTTTCTAAAAACTCCAATTAAAAAATAATTGCTTTTTGTTGAGTTTATGTTTTGCAAAAAATTTCTTTTTTAACTACAAGTTATAAATTGCAAACTAACTACAATTTTTTGTTTTGAAATTTTATTGAAAAAAGAGAAAAACAAAAACTTGTTGTGCCCCGGGAGGGAATCGAACCCCCGACGCTTGGCTCTTCAGGCCAACGCTCTACCACTGAGCTACCGGGGCAAGTAATCAAAACATTAAAACTTTAAAATGTTGATATGTTAATATGCTAAAAACTCGGAGGCAGGGATTCGAACCCCAACTTCCAGGGCCAGAACCTGGCGTCCTACCATTAGACGACCTCCGAATGTTTACATTCTATCTAAAATCTAAATTTTTTCAACTACAAAGCGCCATTTAATTTTTGACCAATATTTTCCAGCATAATCAATTCCAATTCGAGGAGTTCTTTTAATTTCTGATTTTTTAAATTTTATTTTTGAGTCCTCAAGCCAAATTCTTTTAGAAAAAACCAAATCCTCACCAAAAAAACTTCCATCTAAATTAAAATAACGACATAATTTTCCCGGTCCGTTTAATAAAAAATTTTTTTCCGAAATTGGCAAAACTCCCCTTATCAAAACGCACTCTGGTTTATTTGCTAATGAGGTAGTAATATTAAATTGCCAATGCATTCCATAAACAAGATAAATATAACAAAATCCACCAAGAAAATACTCCGCGATATTTCTTTTGGTAAATCTATTTTTATAAGAATGAGCCGCTTTGTCTTTTGGTCCAATATATGCTTCGGTCTCGGTAATAATTCCAGCAATTAATTTGTTTTGATATTTTCTTACCAACAATTTTCCTAAAAAATCTTGGGCTACTTTTAAGGTTGATTGAATAAAAAAATCTCTTTTTAATCTCATAATTTTGCTTATGATTTAAAACAATTAAATGTTTAATGAAAAATCTCAATTTCTTCTTTTAGATTGATATTAAATTTTTCTTTTATTTTCTTTTTGCATAGAAAAATTAGTTTTTTAAAGTCAGATGATTTTCCTTTTCCCAAATTTATAAAAAAATTAGCATGTTTTTTTGAAATTTGAATCCCGCCAATTCTTTTTCCTTTTAATCCAGCCATATCAATCAAAAAACCAGTAGAAATTTTATCGTTTCTTTTGAGTTTTTTAAATTTTTTTTGATAAATTTTTGGAAGTTCTTTAAAAGATATGTTTTTAAAAACACAACCACAACTAAAATCTCCAATTGGTTGGGTTTTGATTCTTGCTTCAAGAAATTTTTTAATTCTATTTTGAATAGTTTTTTTATCAGATTTTTTTAATTTTAAAGCAACTTCAACAATTACCTCCTTTAATTCTTTAAACAAACTAAAACGATAAGAAAAATTTAAATTTTTTTTGAAATAAATTTTCTCAAAAAAAGGAGGTTTTAGCGAAATTGTCTTTACCCATAAAATTAAATTTTTAATTTCTTTTCCAAAAGCGCCGCAATTTTCAAAAACACATCCTCCCAAAGTGCCCGGAATGCCACTTGCCCATTCAAGTCCTGATAGAGAATTTTTTTCTGTAAATTTAATTAATTCCGGAAGCAAAACTCCGCTTTGAGTAATAATAATATCTTTTTTAAAAATTTTTTTCTTTTTTAAATTTATTTTTATTACAAGAAATTTAAAATTTTTATCCGGGAATAAAACATTTGAACCAGCGCCTAAAATAAAAATTTTCAATTTCTTTTGGGAAGCAAAATTTAAGATGTTTTTAAGATCAGAAATTGAATTTACCTTGCAAAAATATCTTGCTTTGCCTCCAATTTTTAATGTCGAATAATTTTTTAAAAAAATATCTTTTAAAATTTTCATTGTTTTAAGTTTTAAACAAATAGATGTTGCAAAAACTTGTTTTCCTTTCTATAATTTTTAAAAAATGAAAAAAAAGAAAGCAAAAATAAAAAGAATTGGAATTTTAGGAGGAACTTTTAACCCACCCCATTTGGGCCATTTAAAAATCGCAGAAAAAGCAATAGAGGTATTAAAATTAGATGAATTAATTTTTATGCCAACTGGCATACCAACACTTCCCAAAAAAGATTTAATTCCTTCAAAAAATAGATTGGAAATGTTAAAATTTTTAGCCAAATTCAATCCAAAGTTTTCAATTTCAGAATATGAAATAAAAAAAGCAAAAAGAGGTAAAAAATCTTATACTCTTGAAACCATTAAATATCTTAAAAGAAAATTTAAAAATGTAAAATTTTTTTGGATTATTGGCGAAGATTCATTTTGCGAAATTATAATGGGCAAATGGAAGCATAATTCAAAAATTTTAGATTTAATGAAATTTGTTGTTTTTTTAAGAAAAAAACCTTTTTCTATAAAAAATATCCCTAAAAAATACAAAGAAAAAGCAAAAAAACTTTTAAAAAAAGTAATTTATATTGAAAATACAAATATTCCGATTTCAGCCACTGAAATTAGAGAAAAGATAAAAAAAGGAAAAAGTGTAAAAAAATTAGTGCCTAAAGAAATTGAAAATTATATTAAAACGCATCATCTCTATTCTAATAATAAAGTTAAAAAGTCAATTTGTTAAAATTTATAGATATTCGTTATAATAAGCGCAAAGCGTAAAGTGTAAAGCGCAAAGGTACGGCGTAAAGCGTAAAACTAATTATTCAAATTAAATCTCAAATCTCAAATGTCAAATCTCAAATCCAAATCTTAAATCTAAAATCTAAATTTTTAATGCCAAATGTCAAAAAAATTCAAAATATCAAAAATCAAAATTCAAAATGACAATTCAAAATTCAAAAAGAATATCCCTCTCCCACCTTAATCCTCCCCCTCCCTCTGGGAGGGGGAGGAAAAGTGTAAAACTACAGCGTAAAACTTAAAGAGAATTCAAATTTAATCTCAAATCTCAAATCTCAAATGTCAAATGTCAACTCTCAAATCCAAATCTTATATC
>JAGGUH010000056.1 GCA_021158645.1 bacterium
ATAATTCAACTTTTCTAATTCTTTATCAGTGGAAACTAAAATCAATTGAGATTCTTTTGGAATTTCTAAAAAAATCTCATCCTTGCCGTTGAAAAATTCTATTCTACCAGATTTGGAAATTAAATAAGTCGGCTTTCTGTTAAAAATGGTAGTAAAAAATCTCAAAAAATGGTAGGAAAGCCAGCATTATCTTTTCAATGTAATTATAAACATTTTTAAAGCCAAAGGAAGGTCTTTTAACCATTTTAATTTTAGTATGGCAATCTTCAGTAAAAGTATTGGCAATCGGTAAAAGAAAATAATTTAAAATTTCTTTTTTCCATCTTTTTAGAGTTCTTTTTAGGGATTAAAGATAATAAGAATTACTTTCTTCAAGCAAAAGAATGGTAATTTTTAGATATTCTCTTGCGGCTTCAATGGAATTCATTTGATACATTTTTCGAATTCTTTCTTTAATAATATAGGAGGCTTTTAAGTCAGGAAAATCTGAAAAAGTTTCAAAAATTTGTTTTAATTTAAGTTCTTCAATTGATGAAATTTTTTCTTTTCCTTTAAGTATTATTCTTTTAACCCTTGGTTGCCTTTTGGTGCTTGAAAAAATAATTCTTCTTATTTCTTCCATTGATTGATTGGCTAATTTTACTAAATGGAATTTATCAATTACAATTTGAACTTTTGGAAAATGTTTTTTAATGGCATTTTTGTAAGAAATTTTTAAATCAATGCAACCTTCTTTAATTTTTGGCCTGATTTCTTCAGGAATTTTTGAAAAGAATTTATCTAATGTTTTTTGACGATCATCAGGAAGAATTGCTAAAAGTTTTTGTTTTTTTTATTCGGTGATAGTAATTAAAAGATTTTGGCTCCAAAAACTATGCTTATCAACACTAAGATAGATTTCTTCTTCAAGGTTTTCCCAATTAATTTGATAATTTTTTAATCCTTCTTTTAAAATTCTTGTTATAAAGTGTTTGAAGAAACTTTAAGTTTCTCGGAATCTTCATTAAAACTTTGAGTTTTTATCTCTGAAATTGCTGTTTTTCTAAATTCTTTGCTAATTCTTTTTTGGCCAATAATTGGAATTTCTTCTCTAAAAGTTTTTTTACATTTTTTACAATAAAATCTTCTAACTTTTATCAAAAGATAAACTATTTTTCCCATATAAATGCTATGTTTTATCTTTCTTTCTCTTTTTTGATGAATTAATTTAGTTGATTTTCCGCAAAAAAGGACACTTTGCGGTAATTTTTAGGACTTCTAATTTTTAAAATTACAATATTTTCTTTCCAATTTCTTTCCAATCCGTAGAATTAATTCATAAATCTTGCAAATCGAATATTTTTTGATAATTTTTTTCATAGATAATAAAATTTTTTATATATCCTTTGCGAAAATCGATCTTTTGGCTATATAAATCCTACCATTTTTTTGATTTTTTACCACCAAAATTGGTGAAAAGCCGATTTTTTATTGACAAAATTGAAAAAATTTTTATAATAGAAGCAAAAAGAACCCTAAAAAGAGGTTCTTTTTTAAAAGGTCAAAAGTTTTTTAAAAAAATATGAGCAGTAGTAGTAGTCGGAGTATTATTAAGGTTTTTCTTTTATTTTGTTTGTTTTTAATTCCTTTAATTGCTTTTGATTCTAATTCCAATTTAAATTTAGAGAATCAATGTTGCTCTTTTGATTCTTTAAATCAAAACTTTTACATTGTTTCTCGTCTTCCTTCTAAAAATTTTAAGGTAATAGAAGTAGTAGTTACTGGTTATAGTTCAGTGCCTTGGGAAACTGATAGTGATCCTTTTATTACTGCTTCGGGAAAGAGAACAAAAATAGGAATTGCAGCGACAAATTTTCTTCCTTTTGGAACTAAAATAAAGATACCTGAAATTTTTGGAGATCAGATTTTTATTATTGAAGATCGGATGCATCCCCGGTTTAAAGATCGGATTGATATTTGGTTTCCAAATTCTTGGCAGGCAAGAGAGTTTGGTATTAAAAAGACAAAGGTTTATATTCTTTAATTAAGATGGAAAATTCTTCTCGTTTTATTCAATGGAAAATTTATCCAATTTCTTTATCAAAGAAAGTATTTTGGATATTTAATTTTCTTTTGTGTCTTTTATTGATATATTTTTTTTTCTTAAGAGAATATTTTTTAATCCTTCTTATTGTTTTGATAATTTTTGCCTTGTCTGTAATTTATTTTCATTCAAATGAGATACTGAATGTTTTTTTAGACCAAGAAAAAATTGTATTAAATCAAGATATTTTTCATCTCTCAGATTTCGAATCATTTGTAATTTTTAAAAGTTCAAAAAATGATTTCTATTTAAAACTTTACCCAAAATCTCGTTTTAGGTTCCCAAGAGAGATTTTGCTACCTAAAGACGAGACAAGGGTAGATCAGATTAGAGATTTGCTAAAACAAACTTTAAAAGAAAAAAAGAATGTTTCCGAATCGATATTTGATGAAATTTTAAGAAGTATTGGGTTATAACATTTATCCACAATTTTTCTTTGATTATTTTTATTTTTTTGCTAATATATAATAATATCAAAAAATATAAAGGTCGCACAATTTTTAAAAACAAAAAACTATGAATTCATTTTCTAATTGGAGTGATATTTTAGTTGGGGCGTTAGACAAAGTATTTAGCAAAGTTATCGGATTTTTGCCAGAACTTATTGGGGCGATTATCGTTCTTATTATTGGTTTAATTGTTGCTTCAGGAATGGAGAAAATAATTGAAAGGATTATCTCGGCTTTAAAAATTGATTCTGCTTTGGAGAAAACTGGATTAAGAAAAGCAGTTGAGCGAGCCGGATATAGTTTGAATTCGGGAAAGTTTTTGGGAAAAGTTGTTTATTGGTTAATAGTTATTGCTTTTTTGATTGCGGTTGCCGATATTTTGCATCTTGAAGCAGTTTCTGCTTTTTTGACTCAAGTAGTGAGTTATTTGCCTAATTTTGTAGTAGCAATAGTAATTGTTTTCATTACCGTTCTTGTGGCTGATTTCTTGAGAGGGTTAATAAAAGCCTCAGTAAGCGCCGCGAATTTAAAAAGAGCGGAATTTTTGGGGAATTTCTGCTGGTGGAGCGTATTTATTTTTGGACTTCTTTCTGCTTTAGTGCAATTAGGAGTAGCCGTAAATATTATCTACTCTGTTATTACTGGAATTATTGCAATGTTTGCTATTGCTGGCGGCATTGCTTTTGGATTAGGTGGCAAAGAATACGCACAACACTTAATTCGCAAACTTCAAGATATTTTAGAAAAATAAGAAGATATTGAAATTTTAGCAGGGGGAGAAATTAATTTCTCCCCCTGCTAAATTGCTTGATTTTTATGAGAAAAAATTTAATTAATCCGATAAAAAAAGGATGGTTATGGGCGATAATTTTGTTGCTAATAATTTTTGAACTTTTTTTAATTAAAAATTCGTTCTCTCTTGCAGAGAAAATTGAAGAAAATCGGACTGAAATTCAAAGAAATATTGCGTTTTTAGATAATTTAGCCACGCTTCAAGTTGAAGAGAAAGAAGCAAAAAAATATTTTGAAAAAATAAAGCGACTTACCCCAAAAGAAGAAGAAATTTTTGACATTATAGATGATTTAGGAAAAAGAGCAAAAAGGTGGGATTTGGGAGCCCAATTTCAATTTGGTGATGTAAAGAAAAAAGAAAAATTAAAATGGATTTTGTTAGAATTTGCTTTGGAAGGTGATTGCAATCAATTTATTAATTATTTTGAAGATTTAAAAAGAGCACCTTATTTTGTTTCTATTGATAGTTTTAAAGTATCTTTTATTGAGGAAAAAAACCTTTATTATCTTACCGGAAAAGGAAAACTTTTTTTAAGAAATGTTGACTAAATTTTTCAAAAAAGACAAAGAGTTGGTTATTGGAGAACTTAAAGAAATTAGTTGGAAGTTAAGATACGGCTATCCTTTAATTTCTTTGATTTTATTGATTTTAGTTTTAGGAGGTTCTGTCGCAACTTTTGCTATTTTAGCGAAAAAAATTCATAAAGCATTGACACTTACTTTTTCGGAAAAGGAAACTCATTTTAATTTAGAAAAAATTAAGAAAATTGAAAAGAAATTATAAGATTTGGGCATGTGGCTCAGTGGTAGAGCGCTGCTCTGATAAAGCAGAGGTCGGAGGTTCGATCCCTCCCATGCCCACTTTAAATTTTTGCTTCGCAAAAATTTAAAAGCAAATTAGCAATTGGCAGTTAGCCAACTGCCAACTGCCAACTGCCAACTGCTAACTGCTAACTGCCAAGCGTTAGCTTCGGAGGGTTGCGCCGAATGGTAAGGCAACGGCCTGCTAAGCCGTGCCCCAGTTATGGGGCTTGTGGGTTCGAGTCCCACACCCTCCGCTATTTTACAATTTCTACTCTTTTTAAAAAAGCATTGCTCTTTATTTTTATTCTCAAAAAAAGAAGAAAAAATTTGGCTAATGCTTTAATATGCAGAATAAGGTTTCTATATTTTAG
>JAGGUH010000021.1 GCA_021158645.1 bacterium
AAAAAGTCAAAAATAATAATTTTTAGGATTATTAATATTCCAACATTCTGCAGAATGTTGGAATATCAAAATGTTGGAATACTAAAAAATGCTAAATGTTTTATTTGACTTTGAGATAGAATTTCTATCTCCTTAATTCTCCCTTAACCTTCTTATTCTTCATTTAATTAGCCAATAAATTTCTTTAAGGTACACTATATAACCGAAGAGTTCTAATTTTTGTTGGCATTATAAATCTTTTGTTTATGGTTTTGTTAAAACAAGTTTGAAAATTTAAAAAGGAGGTGTATAATGACAAAAATGAAAGTAAAATTAATTGGTTGGACAAACAAAAAACCTTTGGAAACAACTTCTTTTGCGGCTCGAACCTGTTATGCTTCTGAGATTCCTAAATGGGGAAAACTATTAGATGTGGAAAATATTTTATGGAAAAGCGGTCATCATACTACTTTGGAACATTTTTTTGTAAGTTTCTTAATCGATGGAATTGCTGTAGGAGATGTAACCTTGGGATTACATTTAGTTCATCCATTTTACAACACCAGCCAGCGCTCGGGTAGATATTCAGCAAAAATGTTCTGGAATCCAAGATGGAAAGAAATTGAAGATTATATTTCTAATTTCTGGCCAGAAATAAAGAAAGAAGATAGAAAAGAAATAATAAATTATATTAGAAAAGGTGTGAATTTATTTCAAGAAAACCATTCAAAAATTACAGAACTGGCTCGAAAATTCCTCAAAGAAGAAAGGCCCTTTATTTCCCAAAAGAATTTGGAAAAAAATGCGCCTAAAATTGCTCAAGAACAAGTACGAATGTTTATTCCGATAGTCTTTCCCACGGCTCTGGTATATACAATAAATCTAGTAAGTTTAGCGGCTTTACAAAGAGTTGCTTGGACTCCATCGATGCGGGTAGTAGTAAGAGAAATGATAAAACTTGTCTTAAAAAAATTTCCAGAATTAAAATTTGTTTATCAGTGGAACGAAGAAAGAAATCAGGATTGGTCGCCAAAATTAATCGCTGGAAAGAAAAAAATTTTAAAAGAGCCAAAACTAAAACTTCTTAAAGTAAATAAATTAACTGAAGTTAAATCTCCCAAAGAAAATGAAATCGGACCTTTAGATTTGCTTCATTTCTTGCCAGAAATGATGGAAAATCATTTTATAGAAATTGCAACTGAAATTGAAATCTCCTTGGCAACGATGGGGCAAGATCAAAGGCATCGTACAATTCGCCGAAGCATGCCTGAATTTACGGGAAATTTCTATTTGCCACCGCTTTTAAAAGAAGCAAATTTAGAAAAGAAAGCAAAAGAAATTTTAGATAATTGGCTTTCTTTTAAAGGAAAAATACCTGATACTTTGTGGATGATTTTATCCCCATATGGCGCTATGGTTCGCTACAAAAAAATTGGTTCGCTAAATGCGATTATTCACGAGCAGTCAAAAAGATTATGCTGGAGGGCTCAAGAAGAAATATACTATCTAAGTTGCCTTCTAAGAGAAAAATTAAAAAAGAAAAGTCAGGATTTGTTAAAATTTTTAGAGCCACCCTGCGTAAATGGAAAATGTCCCGAGGGAGCCGGATATTGCGGTCGAGATTTAAAGTTGGCTGATAGTGATTTTAGACGAAGAAAAGTATAAAGTATGATATTTTTAACCGCGGCAAAACTGCCGCGGTTTTTTTAAATTATATAGAAAAAATTTGAAAATTAAAAAAGAGTTGATTATAATTTTTCAATATGGAATATAAAGTTTCTTTAGAAAATTTTGAAGGACCACTTTTTGTTTTAATAAGTTTAATTGAAAAAAACAAGTTAGAAATTACTGAAATTAATTTGGCTAAAATCACTGGAGATTTCTTAGAATATATCAAAAGCCACCAAATTCCAGAAGAATTTCTTTTTGATTTTTTAATTGTTCTTTCAAGATTGCTGGTGCTTAAATCAAAAGCCCTGCTTCCAAAACAACAAGAAGAAGAGGAAGAAAATGATTTCAAAAAGGACCTTAAGCAATATAAAATTTTTTATGATTTATCAAAAAAATTAAAGGAAAAATTTCTGGAAAAAAGCATTCTTTTTTCAAGAGATCCATATTTTGGAAAAGAAAAAATAGGATTTTTTCCGGGAAATATCACTATCAACCACCTTCACAAAGCAATAAAAGAATTCTTTCTAGTTCAAGAAGAAAGCCATTATTTATTTGAAAAAAAACTTAAATTAAAAAAAATTAATTTAAAAACTTCAATTGAAAAAATTTTCTCTATTCTTAAAAAATTAAAATCTATCACCTTTTCTCAAATGATAGAAAAAAAATCCTTACCAGAAATCGTTTCTTATTTTTTAGCCCTTCTTCACCTTTTAGAACTAAATCAAATTGAAATTTCTCAAGAAAATCTTTTTGGAGAAATAAGAGTGATATTAAAAGAATAAAAAGTTTTCAAAAATTTGTAAGATTAAAATTTTTTATTTTTTTTAATTTTCTTTTTTCTTCTTTTTCTTTAACTTTTTCTCTCTTGTCATATTTTCTTAAAGGTTTCGCCAGAGCAAATTCTAACTTGATTAATCCTCTTTTTAAAAAAAAAGATAAGGGCAGAAGAATTAACTTTTGAGTTTTCTTTTTTGATAAAATATAAATTATTTCTTTCTTTTTTAAAAGAAGTTTTCTTTCTCTTTGAGGATTATAATTTGTAGGCACATTTCTTTCCTGATAAGGAGAAATTGTCGCTCCAACTAAAAACGCCTCATTGTTTTTAATTGAGATATAAGAGCCCTTTAAAGAACCCTTTTTTAGTTTTAGTGCTTTTACTTCAAATCCTTTTAAAACAACCCCGGCAAAAAATTTTTCTAAAATCTCAAAATTTAATTTCGCTTTTTTATTTTCAACAAGTAACATTTAAAATTTAACTTTTCAAAATTCTTATTGCTTCCGATAGTGAAACAAGTTTTGGTTCTTTTTCTTTTCTTTTTCTAATTTCAACTTTATTTTTTTGAACCGTTTTTTTAGAAATTACAATTCTAAAAGGACAACCTATCAACTCATAATCAAAAAATTTTTCACCCGGAGAAATATCTCTCTGGTCAAGTAAAACTTCAATTTTTTCTTTTAAAAAAGTTTGATAACTTTTTTTTGAAAATTCTTCTATTCTTTTGTCAATTTTTCTTTCTCCAGATTTCAGGGTAATTAAATGAACTAAAAATGGAGCAATCTCTTTGGGCCAAATAATCCCTTGTTTATCACAAGAAACCTCAACTACAGCCCCCATCAACCTTCCAACTCCAATTCCATAGCAAGCCATCCAAACAAATTTTTCTTTTTGATCTCGATCAATAAATTTAATATCAAACATTTCAGAAAACTTAGTCCCTAATTTAAAGATATTCCCAACCTCAATAGTTTTTACCATTTTTAATTTTTCCTTTTTGCATTTAGGACAAACTTGATTTTCTTTTAGAGAAGAAATTTCAAAATTTTGAGCAAAATTACAATTTTTGCAAAAAATTACTTTATCCTCTCCGGCTTCAGTTCTTACCATAAATTCATGAGAATATTCCTTCGAAAAAGCGCCACCAGATGCTTCACAAACTAATACCTTCAAACCACATCTTTTAAAAATTCTTAAATAAGAATTTTTTACTTTCTGGTAAAACTTCTCCATATCATCTTTATCTGAATGGAAACTATAAAGATCTTTCATAATAAATTCTCTAGTTCTTAAAAGCCCTGATTTAGCCCTAGGTTCATCTCTAAATTTTGTCTGAATTTGATATAAAGAAAAAGGCAAGTCCCTAAAAGATTTAATAAAAACTTTTCCCACCATACTAATAATTTCCTCATGGGTCGGTCCCAAAAGAAATTCTCTTTTTGAACTATCATAAAGCCGATATAAAATATCTTTCATTGAATCAATTCTTTCTTTTTTCCATAAAGAAACTGGTTGAAGGGCTGAAAGAAAAATCTCTCTGGCTCCAAGACGATTCATCTCTTCTCTTATAATTCTTTCAATTTTTTGATGAACTCGCCACCCAAGAGGTAAAAACAAATAAATACCTGAAGCAAGTTTTTCAATAAAACCTCCCTTGATTAAAAGTTTTGCATTGATTGCAGTTTCATCCTTCGGGGCTTCCTTTTTTGTTTTGAGAAAAACATTATTATTCATAGAAATTTTAATATTCTGTTAATTTTCCAAGAGATTTATGACTCTTGATTTTTTCCAACGCTTTTGCTTCAATTTGACGAATCCTTTCTCGAGTAACGCCAAAAGCCTCGCCTACTTCTTCTAAAGTATGAGTTATTCCATCTTCAAGCCCAAACCTCATAATTAAAATTTTTCTTTCTCTTTCGGTTAAAGAATCTAAAATTTCTTTAATATGTTCTCTTAAAACTTTTCTTGCCGCAATTTGATCTGGGGTTAAATTTTTGGCATCTTTTACGAAATCACCAATTGTTGTCTCACGATCACTGCCAATAATTGGAGTTTCTAAAGAAATTGTTTCTTGAGCAATTCTTTGAAGAATTTTTACTTTTTCAATTTCAAGCCCCATTTCAGTGGCAATTTCTTCAATTAATGGTTCTCGGGTTAATTCCTCCTGAAGTTCTCTTTTTGTTTGAGTATATTTTGCTAAAAGTTCTACCATATGAACCGGAATCCTAATAGTTCGAGAATAATCTGCCAAAGCCCGAGTAATTGCCTGCCTTATCCACCAAGTAGCATAAGTTGAAAACTTAAACCCTTTTTTCCAATCAAATTTTTCAACCGCCTTTGCTAATCCAATATTTCCTTCTTGAATTAAATCCATAAACGACAAATTCCGAGAACGACCAATGTATCTTTTGGCAATTGAAACCACTAACCTTAAATTTCCTTCCATCATTCTCCTTTTAGCGCTTTCATCTCCTTTTTCAATTAAACGAGATAAATTTTTTTCTTCTTCGGCAGTAAGTAATGGAATTTCGCTTATTTTTCGTAAATAAATTTGAATAGCATCAGTAAGTTCCTCTTCTGGTAAAGAAGTCAAAACTTCTTCTAAATCTTTTTGGAATGTTTTCTTGTCAGTAATCTCTAAATATTCTTTTGACCTTACAATTTTAATTCCTCTCTGATAACATAAATCAAACAATTTCTCAAGCAAACCCCAATCCTCCTCAATTCTTGGAAAATAAGCCAAAATCTCAGTTTCGGTAACAAAACCCTTTGTTCGTCCTTTTCTTAATAACTCATCTAAATATTTTTCTTTTAAATCTGCTTCTAATTTTTGAAATTTATCTTTCTTCTTTTTTCTTATAACTTTTATTTTTTTTAATTTTGAACTGGCTCTTTTTTTTGAACCTTTTTTTTTCTCTTTTTTTATTTTTTTCTTTTTAGTCGAATTTCTCATACTTTTATATAAATAATTTCTCCATCTTTCAAAAAATAATCTTTTCCGACTATATTTAATGCTCCTTTTTCTTTTGCTTCATTCCAAGAACGATAGTTTAAAAAATCTTTCCAGTTAATAACTTCAGCCCTAATGAAATTTTTATAAAAATCAGTATGAATTTTTTTTGCTGCTTCAATAATTGACGTCTCCTCTTCTAATTCCCAAGCCCTAATTTCTTTCTCATTAAAAGTATAAAAAACAATCAAATTCAAAATTTTAAAACTTGAACTAATCAAATCATCTAAACTATCAATTTTTTCTTTAATCTCCTTTAAAAATTCTTCTCTTTCTTCCTTTTCAAATTCTAAAATTTCATTTTCAAAACGAACATCAATAGTCAAAATTTCTGATTCCTCCTTTTTAAATTCTTTAATTATTTCTTTTTTTATTTTTTTTAAATTTTCTAAAGAGATTTGATTAAACTTTATATTTAAAACTATCAATTGTGGCTTTTGAGTTAAAAAATGATATTCTTTTACTAATTCTTTTTGTTCTTTTGTTAAAAAAATATTTGAGAGAGGTTCCTCTTTTAAAAGTGTTTCCTTAAAAAAATTTAAAATTCTTAATTTTTTCTTAAAAAGTTCGTTTCCTCTTTTTGCTTCCTTTTCAATTTTCGGAATTATTTTTTCCAAAAACGCTAAATCAGATAAAATTAATTCCAAATTTATAATTTTAATATCCTCAAGTGGAGTAATTCCTCCAGAAGATAAGGGCATATTCTTTTCTTCAAAACCTCTTACTAAATGTAAAATTGCATCAACTTTTCTGATTTCTTCTAAAAATTGATTTCCCAATCCTTCTCCTTTATGAGCCCCCTTAACAAGGCCAGCAATATCTGTAAATTCAATCATCGAAGGTATTTTTTTCTCGGGTTTTATCTTTTCAAACAAAAGATCTAATCTTCTATCGGGAATTTCAATAATACCCTTGTTTGGCTCAATAGTGCAAAAAGGATAATTAGAAACTTTTACCTCTTTTTTAGTTAAAGTTTTAAAAAGCAAGGACTTTCCAACATTAGGAAGTCCCACGATTCCGATTGAAAACATAGATTATAAATTATAAATATCGATCGGCAACATTTGAAGCTCCGTATGCTTCGGGCTTTGTTTTTACTTCAAATCCAAAACCTTTCACCATTCCAATAACTTCCTGAACCATTGTTTTTGTATTTCCGTTAATTCCAACATCAATATGAATCTCAAAAGAGAAATTAAAATCATTTGCCTTTTTAAGATAATTAATTAATTTCCTTGCAACTTCAATTGATAAACTTACTTCTTCGTAAATTCTTTCTCTTAAAGTTTTGTTCTTTTTAAGATGAACTTTCCTCCAAAAATATCTCCCTCCTCTTCCAACTCGATGAATTACAATTGCTGTCACAAATTCATCATAATCAAGGTTGTGGTCTTCAGAATCAGTGCCGATAACGATATTATAATGATAATTAGGAAGTTCTTTCATAAACTCAAAAAGTTCTCTTGCAATCTCGTTTATCTTAAATTTTTTTCCAGAAAAAGACAAAAAATGCATCATAGAAAATTTATTTATTTTTAGAAAAATTACCCCTCGGTTTCAATCCCCATACTTCTTGCGGTACCTTTAATAATTTTTTTTGCCTTTTCCAAATCATTAGTGTTTAAATCGTTAAGTTTCATTTTTGCAATTTCTTCTATCTGGCTTTCGGTTACTTTTCCTACTTTTTTTCTCAAAACATCTGAAGAACCTTTTTCAATTCCAGCAGCTTTTTTTAAAAGAAAAGAAGTTGGAGGAGTTTTTAAAATAAAATCAAAAGAACGATCTTCGTAAATAGTAATTTCTACTGGAAAAAGTTGATCTCTTTTGTCTTTTGTAGCCTCATTAAAACGATTACAAAAATCCTGGATATTAATTCCATGCTGGGCTAATGATGGTCCAATTGGAGGCGCTGGAGATGCTCCTCCTCCCATAATCTGTAGTTTAATTTTTGCTTTAATTGGTTTTGGCATACTAATATTATATTTTTTTCACCTGCAAAAAATCAACTTCTACCGGCGTTTCTCTTCCAAATATCGGAACTGAAACTTTTACCTTGCCTCTTTTTTCATCGGTTTGAAAAACTTTTCCTTCGTGATTTTTAAAAGGACCATCAATAATTCTTACCATATCTCCGGCTTTGAGATCCAATTTAAAAGAAGGGGCTTGCTCCATTTTTTTCAAAAGTTCTTCTACCTGCTCTTCTGGCAAAGGAGAAGGCACAGTTGAATCAGGACCAACAAAACCAGTAACTTTTGGCGTATTTCTTACTACATACCAAGAATCATCAGTTAAAATCATTTTTACAAAAACATAACCCGGATAAACTTTTTCTTCTATTTCTTTCTTCTTGCCGGCTCTTAATTTTATTTTTTTTTCTTTTGGAACCACAACCTCAAAAATTTTATCATGCATATCTAATGACTCAATTCTCTGTCTAAGATACAAAGCAACCGCATCTTCGTATCCTGAATAAGTATGAATTGCATACCATTTAGATTTGAGGTTTTCTGTTTGTCTTGGCATAATAATTTAAAGAAAAAAACGAAAAATAATATTTGAAAAAATAAAATCCCAAAACCCTAAAAAAGCCGCCATCACCAAAGAAAAAACAATGACAATTAAAGTAAGTCGAACTGCTTGCTTTCTGGAAAGCCAGGTAACTCTTTTCATTTCAACTTGAGTTTCTTTTAAAAATGGCTTTATTTTTCTCAAAAATTTCATTTTGATGAAAATTTTATAAATTTTTTAAAATTTGTAAAGCCCAAGGTCTTATCTGTATTTGCTAACCACTTTAGTAGCAGTTTGATAGAATGGTAAAATATCAAATAAAGATCGAATATCTTAAAAAGCCATCTATCAAAGACCGTTACTATAACCAATTATAC
>JAGGUH010000050.1 GCA_021158645.1 bacterium
ATCTAAAAGAATATCAAAAATTTTTTATTTGTAAAATTTTAAATTTTTAAAAGAGAAATTTTTTCTTGACTTTTTTTAAAGAATAATTATCTTTTTATTTAGAAAAAAGTTCTTTGAAAATAAAAAATGGAAGGACATTTTTTGGTTGCTCTGACTCAGTTTTTCTGAGGTTTCGATCCTGGCCCCGGCTGAACGCTGGCGGCGTGGATAAGGCATGCAAGTCGAACGAGCCTTGTGCTTCGCACAAGGAAATTCGAAGCACGAAATCCGAAACAAATTCAAAATTCAAATGACCAAAATTCAAAACACTTTTATAAGAAATATTTTGAACATTTGAATTTTGAAATTTGGTATTGTTTCGAATTTCGATATTCGAATTTCGGATTTCCTCGTGCGGAGCACGAGGCGAGTGGCGGACGGGCGAGTAACGCGTAGGTAACCTACCTCCAAGTGGGGGATAACCCTGGGAAACTGGGGCTAATCCCCCATGTGATTCTGGAAACATAAGTTTCCGGAATTAAAGGTCTAAGGTTTTCTTAGGCCGCTTGGAGATGGGCCTGCGTCCGATCAGGTAGTTGGTAGGGTAATGGCCTACCAAGCCAATGACCGGTAGCCGGCCTGAGAGGGTGGTCGGCCGCAGGGGCACTGAGACACGGGCCCCACTCCTACGGGAGGCAGCAGCCGAGAATCTTGGGCAATGGGCGAAAGCCTGACCCAGCGACGCCGCGTGCCCGAAGAAGCCCCTCGGGGTGTAAAGGGCTTTTCTGGGGGAAAAACCAAGCATTTTTGGTGCTTGGTGATGGTACCCCAGGAATAAGGGACTGCTAACCACGTGCCAGAAAGCCAAAGGTTTTAAGCGGCTGCAAAACCTTTGGCGCTCTCTCTGGAATAAGAGAGAGTTAAAAAAGGTGCGCCCCGAAAGAGCAATCTTTCGGTGAGAACTCGGCTTATATGCTGGAACCTCTATCTGAAGATATAATTTTGTCTTCAGATAGACAACCAGCAGGGAAGTTATGGTGTTATGTACACCATAACCCCTCAGAGACTGAGAAGCTGGTCACCCTCCCAGCTTCGAGATTCTAGAGACGTTTCTCTAGAATCACACGCCGAGCTTCCCCATAGAATTTTTTGTTGGGGAAGGTGAGATAGTCCAATCTCTTTTTAATTGAAAAAGAGATTAGCCAGCAGCCGCGGTAATACGTGGGTCCCAAGCGTTATCCGGATTTACTGGGCGTAAAGAGTGCGCAGGGGGCTGAGTAAGTCTGAGGTTAAAGCCTCAGGCTCAACCTGAGGAATGCCTCAGATACTGCTTGGCTAGAGGCAGGCAGAGGCCAGCGGAACGCACGGTGTAGGGGTGAAATCCGTTGATATCGTGCGGAACGCCGAAAGCGAAGGCAGCTGGCTGGGCCTGACCTGACCCTGGTGCGCACGAAAGCGTGGGGAGAGAAGAGGATTAGATACCCTCCTATTCCACGCCCTAAACGATGGACGCTAGCTATGGGGAGTGTCGACCCTCTCCGTGGCGAAGCTAACGCGTTAAGCGTCCCGCCTGGGGAGTATGCCCGCAAGGGTAAAACTCAAAGGAATAGACGGCGGCTCGCACAAGCGGTGGACCACGAGGTTCAATTCGACAATAACCGTAAAACCTTACCAGGGCTTGACATGCTAAGGGAAACTCCGGTGAAAATCGGAGCCTCCGCAAGGACCCTTAGCACAGGTGCTGCATGGCTGTCGTCAGCTCGTGCCCTGAGGTGTTCCCTTAAGTGGGTTAACGAGCGCAACCCCTACCTTATGTTACAAGTGTCATAAGGGACCGCCCAAATTTTTTGGGAGGAAGGAGGGGATGACGTCAAGTCCGCATGGCCCTTATGTCCTGGGCTACACTCGTGGTACAATGGCCGGTACAATGGGCTGCGAAGGGGTAACCCGGAGCCAATCCCATCAAAACCGGTCTTAGTTCGGATTGAGGTCTGCAACTCGACCTCATGAAGCCGGAATCGCTAGTAATCGCGGATCAGGTATGCCGCGGTGAATACGTTCTCGAGCCGTGTACTCACCGCCCGTCACGTCAAGAGAGTCGGGAGGGCTTGAAGCTCCATCTTTGAATGGAGTAAGAGTCAGCCTGATGATCGGGGCGAAGTCGTAAAAAAGTTGCGACATCTCCTAGTAATAGGAGAAATAAAAAACTCGGCTTATATCGGAGGAGCCCTTATTTAAAGGGTAATTCCGAGGGAAGAGTAAAAAAAGGATTTTTTTACTCCCCGTAGAGACTTAGAGACAAAATTTTGTCTCTGGATAGTATCAATGTTTTGATACTATAATACGCCGGGCTTCCCTTAAAAGGGAAGGTGATATAGTCCAGGCTTTATGGTAACATAGAGATACCTGAACAAGGCACTGCTAGGGGAACCTGGTGGTGAAACAATTCCAAAAAAATAAATTGGTCGACCTTTCTCCGAAATCTCTTTTTGTAAGAGGTTTTGGAGAAAGAGGTTTTGGAGAGTATTTCCTTCAAAAACTCTTCTTGAGGTCTTTTCCTCAATATCTTTGAGTCAGAGCAACTAAAAAATTTCTTTCGAGAAATTCTCTTTAGAAAAGTTATTTTTCTTTTTGGTAAAAGAAAGTAAGTTCAAAAACAAATTTTTTTTCTATTTCTTGAATATCTTTTAGAGATAAATTAACCCGAGAAAAATTTTTGTTTTTTTTGAGATCTTGACTGAATTTAATTATTGCTTGTGTTGAAGGAGCAATGCCTTTAAACTTAAAAATTTTTTCTTTAAAAGGAATAATTTCTAAAATTTTTATTTTGTTATTATCTGAAAGTTTTTTAATTGTTTTAAAAAATTTATCAGGCAAATAAATTTTATTTTGAATTTTTATAATTGAATTTATTAAATTATTAAATTCTTTAGATTCTTTTTGAAGTTTCTTTGAAAGTTGAATTTGGGCGGCATTTTTTTCTTGTTGAGTTGCTAAATTCCTTTTTAAAGAATTATTAGTTAAGTTTAGATAGGTTCTCATTATAGAAAAAGTAGTAATTCCAATTATAATTCCAGACAGGAGAATTTTCTGCCAAAGAGAAAAAAATGTTTTTTTGAATTCTTGCTCTGATAATTTTAAACTTCCTGATGAAATAAGGGTAATTTCTTTTTGTTGATAAATTCCTAAAAGTTTTCTTATTGCAGCTCCTTGAGATGGAGCAATAAAAGATAGAGATAAAAATTTAGGAACATCTTTTTTAGTTTTTTGAATTATTTCATTTAAATAATTTTTACTAATTTCTCCATTAATAAAAACAGTTTCAGGAAGTTCTTTTTTGAAATGAGATTTCCAGAAAGTAGCGATATGAAACAATGTTGTTTCCAAAAAATTTACTATTTCATTTTTTTTGTTAAGATTAAAATTCTCAAGCCATTCTTGAAAAACACATAAATAAATTTTTTTATTATTGATAATTGAAATTTCTATTCCTTCTTTGGTTAGATAAATAAAAATCCAATCAGAAAATTTTGAGGGATAAAAATAATTTATTGCTCTATTTAAACTTAAAGAAAAAAATTCAATTGCTACTGGAAGAAAGCCCGTATCTTTTAAAACTGCTTCTAATTGGTTAATTGTTTTTTTGGGCGCGTACGTTGCAAAAATTGTTACTTTTTTATTTTTTTGATCAACTTTTTGAGTTTGCCAATCAGCATATACTTTTTCAAAATCTTGAGGCGAATTTAATTTTAGATTTAGAAAAATTGCTTCTTTTAATTCTTCTTTTTCTACTAAAGGAAGTTGAAAAGAGTAAGTAAAAAAATTTGTTGCTGGAATTGTTAAAGCAATTTTGATGAGTTCTTTCTTTTTTAATTTGAATTTCTCTTTTATAGAAAGATTTAATTCAGAGAGAGATTTTCTTAAATTTTTTTGGTTTTGAATTTCTCCATTTAAAAAACAATCTAAACATCCAAGTTCAATTTTAGCAATTTTCTTGCTTTTTTTATTTAAAAGATAACTATAACAAAGGCGAGTTTGCGAAATTTCTAATCCTCCTATTTTTTGTTTTGGAATTAAATGAAGCATAAATTAAATTAATACTGTTAATATCTTAAATATTCTGATATGTTAAAATTTTAAGCACTAAGCCGGAATTTCTTTCCATGAAACAAGGGTTACTTTTCCGGTATTTTGATCAATGTTTAATTTTGCTTGAATTTTTTTAGTAACTTTTTTTATTGTTACTGAAACCGTGATAGTTGCTTGAGTTCCAGAGTTATCTATCTCTACCACGCAAGGCGAGGGAGAGATTTGAGATTCGTGATCTCGGTCTCTAATTAGGGCAATGATTTCTTGATGAAGACATCCTTCGGCTAAATATAGTGCTTTTTGGGCATTTTTTAATTGAGAAGATTCCAAATTCAAATAAAAAGTTAAGAAACTAAAAACCAAAGTGATTTCCAACACCAAGGCTCCAAGAATTAGAATTAGAGGGAGAGTAGCGATTGCTTTCATAGAAAATTTATTGAGTTACCGTGCTTACCATTTGATACATTGGCACGATTACTCCTAAAGCAATTAAAGCCACGATACCTCCTATCATAAGAAGAATCACTGGCTCTACTAATGACATTAAAGATTTTATTGTGGCATCAAGTTCTTTGGCATAAAAGTCAGAAAGTTCAGATAAAGATTGAGAAAGATGCCCTGTCTTTTCTCCAATAGAAATTAAACTTACAAGCACTGAAGGAAAAACATCTTTTTCTTCCAAAAAAGCATCACTAATGGTTTTTCCTGATTTTATTTTAAATAAAACTCTTTCAAGTGCAAATTTTATTTTAGAAGAAGACAAGGTTTGGGTTGATACTTCTAATGCTTGAGTCACTGGGATTCCGGCTTCAAGCATTGCTGAAAAATTTTGGGTGAATCTTTGGACATCAAGTCTTGCAATGATTTTTCTAAAAAAGGGAAGATTAGTAATTAAATTTTCAAAAAATTTCTTTCCGGTAACGGTTTTTTTGTAAAAAAGCCAAAAAAAGATAAGAGTGGCAATTGTTACGAGAAAAATATACAACCCATAAGTATTAAGAAAACTGCTTAAAGTCAGTACGATTTTTGTAAATAATGGTGGCTCCTGATCCATTCCTTCAAAAATAGAAGCAATTCGAGGAATAGCAAAAGTAAGCAAAAGTCCGATTACGCTAATTGAGACAATAATTAAAATTATTGGATAGGTTAGGGCAGATTTTAATTTTCTTTTAAGTTCGGCTTCTCTTTCAGTAGTTTGAGAAAGAATTTTACATACTTCTTCTAATTTACCAGAGATTTCTCCGGCTTTAATTAAAGCAACGAAAGTTTGGGAAAAACTTTGAGGATAAGCAGCAAAACTTTCATAAAAAGGACGACCTTTTTTTAAGTTTTCTTTGGCAAGGAATAAAAAATCTTTAACAGTGGGATTTTTAAAATCTCTTCTTAAAATTTCCAAAGCATCTAAAAGGCCAGTACCGACTTTTAACATTAAAGAAAGATATTTGGTTAAAAAAAGTTTATCTTTTAAACTAATTTCTTTTTTAAACAACGATCCTAATGAAATTTTTTTTAAAATTAAAGGTTTTGCTTTAATAGAAATTGGAGTTAGATTTCGATTTTTTAAGAATCTTAAAACTTCCAATTCGTTTCTTGCTTCAATTTTTCCTTTAGTAATACTTCCATCTTTTTTTGCCGCTTTATATTCAAAAAGCATAATAATGAATTTTTTTTATTATTATTCTCTTACTGCTCTTAAAACCTCTTCAAGTGTTGTGATGCCAAGTTCAATTTTTTTTAGTCCATCTTCAAACATAGTTCGATAACTATGCTCTCTTGCCATTTTCTTTAAACTATCAAGATTGAAATTTTTAGAAGCAATAAATTCTCTCATTTTTTCATTGATTTCAAAAATTTCAAAAACTCCACTTCTACCCTTATATCCTGTTCCGTTGCATACTTGACACCCTTTGCCCTTAAAGAATAAACTTGGGATTTTTATTTCTTCTTCTTTAACTCCTAATACTAAAAGTTGTTCTTTTATAGCGTCGACTTCACTTTTTTTAGGTTTATAACTATAAATGCAATTTTTACAGATTTTTCTTACCAATCTTTGGGCGATTATTGTATTGATAGTAGCAGCAATCAAGAACTTTGCAACGCCAATATCAATTAAACGAGGAATTGCTGTAGGAGCGTCGTTGGTATGAAGCGTTGAAAGAACTAAATGGCCTGTTAGAGCAGCATGGGTAGCAATTTCAGCAGTTTCTTTATCTCTGATTTCTCCAACAAGAATAATATCTGGATCTTGTCTTAAAATAGAACGGAGCCCGCTAGCGAAAGTAAGACCGGCTTGAGGATTTACTTGAATTTGGTTGATGTATTTTATGGCGTATTCAATTGGATCTTCAATGGTGATAATGTTTACTTCTGGCTTATTCAAAATGCTTAATATAGAATATAAAGTTGTTGTTTTTCCAGAGCCAGTTGGTCCACAAACAAAAATAGTCCCGAACGATCGAGAAATCGCTTTTTTTACTTTTTCTAAAGATCCTTTTAATAGTCCGATTTCAGTTAAAGACAATGGGCGAGTAGCGCTTAAAAGTCGCATTACTACCTTTTCTCCGTAAAGTTGAGGCATTATTGAAACTCGAAGATCAACTACATTTCCTTCTTTAGTTGAAAATCTAAATCTACCATCTTGAGGTTTACGATGAACATCGATTTTTAAAGATGATAAAAGTTTAATTCTTGCGACTAAAGCATTTAGAATTTCTTTTGGAAATCTGATAATTTCTCTCATAAGACCTTCAATTCTAAATCTTATTAATACTTCCTTTTCTAATGGCTCAATGTGAATATCAGAAGTATTGGCGAATATAGCATAATAAAGCAGGTAATCTAAAAGTTGAACAATTGGTACTTCTTTTGCTGCTTCTTCTAATTTTTTTTCTTTAATTTGTTTTGTTGCTTGGATGCTTTTTTTAACTATTTCTTCAAATTGAGTTGTTGTTTGTTTTGCATAGATTGCAAAAACTTTTTCTAAATTTGCTTCGGTTTCTAAGTAGGGTTTAATTTTTTTTCCGGTAAATCTTTCTAAATATTCTATTGTCTGGATATTGGTAGGATCGGTCATTGCAACTTTTAAAAGATTGTTTTTTTCGTCAACTTCAAAGGCAATGGCTTTTTTTTCACGAGCAATTTCTTCAGGAATAATATTCAGAGTTTTTAGATCAATTTCTCTTTGTGTGCTTTTTGCTAAAGGAATTTTGTAATATTCAGAAAGCAATTGATAATAATATTCAGATGAAATAATTCCCTCTGAGACCAAAATTTCACCCAAGTTTGCTTCAAGACGTTTTGCTTTTTCCTTATATTTTTCAAATTCTTTTTCAGAGAGAAATCCTTTTTCGACTAACGCTTTTTTTAATTGTTCTTGAGGAAGAGAAAGCATAAATAAAATAAAATTACAAATTCAAAATTACAAATTACAAACAAATTCACACACACCAAAATTCAAAATTTCAAAACAAAGTTAAACTCAATAAATCTAAAAACTAAAATCCACATCTAAAAAGTCAAATCTAACTTTTAATGCCAAATGCCAAAAAAAATTCAAAATGCAAAAATCAAAATTCAAAATGACAATTCAAAATTCAAAAAGAATATCCCTCTCCCTCTTATTTCCTCCTCCTCCCTCTGGGAGGGGGAGGATTAAGGTGGGGGTGGGCATTTTGAACATTTGAATTTTGGTCATTGTTTCGAATTTCGAATTTCGGATTTTTTCTATTTCATTTTGATTTGACATTTATTTAATAGTATTAAAAAATCAAATTTTTTATAATTGGCAAGCCAATAATTAAATTTTTAAAAATTATCGCAAAAATTGCTAAAGGAACCCAAAGATAATATAAAGAAGTATACTGACTTTCTTTTTTTAAAATTTTTTTTACTAAAGAAATTAAAATGCCTAAAACAATAATTGATGCGAGTAAAAATAAATTTATTGGAAATTCAACTACAAGCATCGCAAGACCAGCAAAAAAAATTTCTTCTTCAAAAAATAATCTTTTATTAAAAATTTTATTAAAAATTTTTAATAAAGCAAGCAAAAAAATACTTGAAAGAAAATTGTAAAGAGGTGGTTTTAAAAAATGAAAAAAACCATATGAGAAAAAATAATCAAAGGACTGATAAGGAGGTAGAAGAAATTTTGAAACTGGATGTTTTTTCCATAATAGATATTGATAAATAACTTTAAAAATAGCAACTCCAAATAAAGTTAAAATTCCAAAAAGATAAATTAAAAAAGAGGCTCGAAGAAGTTTTTTCGAGCCTCTTTTAAGAGAAAACATTAGAATAAT
>JAGGUH010000030.1 GCA_021158645.1 bacterium
AATCAAGCAAGGTAATGACCTTGCTTTTTTGTTTGTCAAAATTGACATTCTTATTTTTTAAGTCCAAGAATTTTAGGAGTATTTTCTGATTGAAATACGTGTACAAAAAAAATTGGTAAATTTTTTCATTTTTTGCGGTAGATATTCAAAGTTTTTAAATGTTTTTCTTTTGCTTTTTGCATTTTTTTGGCAAAATCATTGAAAACACTTTTTGAATTTGTTTGGGTGTTGCTTCAACATAGTTTGATTTGGAAGTAAAAATTAATAAAATTAGATTATGGCAATAAGTTAAAAAGAAAATTTTAGAAAGTTCAAAGAAAGAGGGCCTTTGCGAACGACATTTTTGATATTTTGATATATCGATATTTCGACATTTCGATATATCGATGTTTCGAGAATAGACAAATTTGGTTTTAAAAAATAAAATAAAAATTAATGAAAAAGATAAAAATAAAAAGCGTTTTATTTGCTGGTAAAGAAAGAGATATTTTAATTGCTGATGGAAAAATTTTAAAAATCTCAAAAAAAATAAAAGAAAAAAGCGATTGTGAAATTGAAGGCAAAAATTTAGCCGCTCTGCCAGTTTTTTTTAATATGCATACTCATTTGGCGATGACTCTTTTTCGAGGCGTTGGCGATGATTCACCTTTAAAAAAGTGGCTCACTACAAAAATTTGGCCCAAAGAATTACTTCTAACTCCAAAAAAAATCAGAAAAGGTACTGAAATTGGATTAAAAGAACTTAAAAAAAGTGGCTGTCCGTTTTTTTGCGATATGTATTGGTGGCCCCAAGAGACGGCAAAACTTGTAATTAAACATAAAATGGGAGGTGTTTTAGGGGTTCCTTTTGTTGATAAGGTTCCACTAATTTTTTCAAAAAAATTTGCTTTAAAAAATTTTTTTGAATTAAAAAAAGTTGTTAAAAATTATCCTTTAATAAAAATTGCTATTGCTCCTCATGCAATTTATACGGTTTCGAAAAACAATTTAGTTTGGGCAAAGGATTTTGCCAAAAAGAATAATCTATATTATCATATTCATTTAGCCGAAACCAAAGAAGAAATTAAATTTTCAAAAGAAAAATATGGCTTAACTCCGGTCAAATTTCTTGATAAATTAAAAATTTTAGACGAGAAAACAATTTTGGCTCATTGTGTTCATCTTGAAGAAGAGGATATTGAAATTTTAGCAAAAAGAAAATCGCTTTTAGTATATTGTCCTGCTTCAAATATGAAATTGGGAGTTTGTGATGTTTTTCCTTTTAGAAAATTAAAAGAAAAAGGCGCTCTGATTGCTTTAGGAACTGATGGGGTTGCTTCAAATAACAATTTAGATATGTTAGAAGAAATGAAAATTGGTGCTTTGCTTCAAAAACATCATTTTTGTCGAACCGAAGAAATAAAAGCCAAAGAAATTTTTGAATCTGCTACCAAAACTCCGGCAAGTTTTTTAGAAATTAAAAATGAGATTAAGGAAGGAGATTTAGCCAATTTAATTTTAGTTGATTTGACTTTAGAAGAATTTTTTGGAGGAAAAGATATTGTTTCTCATTTAGTTTATGCCGCCAATTATCATTGTATAAGATATTTAATTTTTAATGGAGAAATAATTTATCAAAGAAACTAAACTATGTCTCCAATTGAAGAAATAAAACAAAAACTTGATATTGTTGATGTAATCTCTGAGTATTTAACCTTAAAAAAAGTCGGGTCTAATTATCGCGCTTTGTGTCCTTTTCATAAAGAAAAAAATCCTTCTTTTTATGTTAATCCAGAACGTCAAATTTGGAGATGTTTTGGCTGCTCTCGAGGTGGAGATATTTTTAAATTCATTATGGAGATTGAAAATGTGGAATTTTCGGAAGCATTAAAAATTTTGGCAAAAAAAGCCGGTGTAGAACTTAAGGGATATGAAAAAGTCGATAGTTCCAAAAAAAATCTTTTAAAAAAAATCAATCAGGAAGCGGCAAAATTTTTTGAAAGAAATTTATGGGAGAACAGAGAGGCATTAGATTATCTTTTGAAAAGAGGCCTTAAAAAAGAAACTATTAAAGAGTTTCAATTGGGCTTTGCTCAAGATAATTGGCATCTTTTAGAAAAATATCTTAAAGAAAAAGGATTTTTACAAACTGATATTTTTGAAGTTGGGCTTTTGGTGAAAACCGAAGAGGGTCGCTTTTATGATCGTTTTCGCTCAAGAATAATGTTTCCTTTATATGACCATTTGGGAAATATTATTGGTTTTTCAGGGAGAATTTTTGGAAAAGAAACTGATGCCGGAAAGTATGTTAACACTCCCCAAACCCTAATTTTTGATAAAAGCCAACTTTTATATGGGATTCATAAATCAAAAGAATTTGTAAAAAAAGAGAAAAAAGCATTAATTGTTGAAGGACAAATGGATTTTTTGATGGCTTGGCAAAATGGTTTAAAATATAGCGTTGCTGTTTCGGGGACTGCTTTTACCGAAAAGCAATTGAACATTTTAAAAAGATATGCTAATGATTTGATTTTATGTTTTGATATGGATGAAGCCGGAGAAGCCGCTTGCGAGAGAAGTATTTTTGAAGCAAAAAAAAGAGATTTTTCAATTGAAGTTTTACCTCTTGCTTTTGGAAAAGATTTAGCCGAACTTTTAAAAGAGAGACCAGAAGAAACAAAAAAAATTTTGAGTAATAAAATTCCAATAATGGAGTTTTTTTTCGAAAAGGCAAAAAAAGTTGCTTCTTTAACTGATTCTGAAGGAAGAAAAAAAATTGCTGATTATTTTTTGACAAAAATAAAACTTTTAGTTTCGCCAGTTGAACAAGGATTTTGGATTGAAAAATTAGCAAATTTTTTAAAAATTAAAGAAGAGTTTCTTTATGATGCTTTAAAGTCAATTAAAGTTTTAAAAGAAAAAGAAGAAGTAAAAAATGAAGAAAAATTTTTGCCAGAAACTTTTTCTTTTAACCAATTACTTTCTAAAAAAATTATTGCTTTAATTTTAGAAGATAAAGAGAAATTTTTAAACTTAAAAGAAATTGAGAATTTAGAAAAATTTTTAGATAAGGATTATCAAGAAATTTTTTTAAAAATAAAAGGGGGTAAAGAGAAAGAAATTGAAGATAAAATTGCTTATTTAAAACTTTTTTTTGAATACGAGTTTGGAGATTTAAAGATTGACAAAGAAAAGGAATTAAAGAAATTAATAAAACTTTTAAAAAAAGAAACTTTAAAGTCAGAAATTGAAAAAATAAATTTTGAAATAAAAGAAGCCGAGGAAAGCAAAAATCAAAAAAAAGCCGAAGAACTTCTTTTAAAAGTTAAAGAATTATCAGAGAAATTAAAACAATATCAATGACTTTGGAAATTAATGAAATTCAAAAAGGAATGATTATTGAAATTGGCAATTTGCCTTATAAGGTATTAGATTTAAAGCATCTTCATTTGGGGAGAGGCGGTGCTGTTTTGCAAACAAAGTTAAAAAATTTAATTGAGGGTAATGTTATCGAAAAAAATTTTAAACCTTCAGATGAGATTGAAGAAGTTGAGATTGAAAAAATTAAATTAAAATTTATTTACTCTCATCGAGGAAATTTTGTTTTTCAAAGAATTGATAGTCATCAAAGATTTAATTTAAAAGAGGATTTGATTGGAGATAAAAAAAATTATTTAAGACCGAATTTAGAGGTCGAAGGATATCTTTTTAAAGAAAAACTTATTGAGATTTCTCTTCCTCCTAAAGTTGATTTAAAAGTAATTGAAGCCCCACCAGGAATTAAGGGAAACACAAAACAAGGCGGCACTAAAGCCGTTATTCTTGAGACCGGCAAAAAAATTAATGTTCCTTTGTTTATTAAAACTGGAGATATTATAAGAGTTAATACTGAAAGGGGAGAATATGTAGAAAGAGTAAAAACTTCTTAATTTTTTTATCTAATTTAATTTTAAATCTAAAGGTTATTTAACGAGTTAACGGGTTAACGGGTTTTCAATGTTATAATTTCGAAATCCGAAATTCGAAACAATAACCAAAATTTAAATGTTCAAAATGCCCACCCTCTCCTATTTCCTCCCCCTCCCTCTGGGAGGGGGAGGATTAAGGTGGAGGGATATTCTTTTTGAATTTTGAATTGTCATTTTGAATTTTGATTTTTGATATTTTGAATTTTTTTGGCATTTGGCATTAAAAGTTTAGATTTAAGATTTAAGATGTGGATTTGAAATTTGAGATTTGAGATTTGAGATTTTAACTTGAATTAACTTTAAGTTTTACGCTGTAGTTTTACACTTTGCGCTTTGAGTTGTAGTTTTATGCTTTACACTTTACACTTTGCGCTTAAATTTGTAATTTATTGATTTAACAATTTGGATTTTAGCATTTTTGTATCTTTTATAATTTCTACTTAACTGCTATATAGCAGTTAAGTAGGGTTTTTTGGGTTAAGTTATCCACAATTTTGGTGTTTACAAAACAGGGAAATCATTTAGAATTTAATAAATGAAGGAAAGTTTTTGGAGAAAAAAATATCAGGGTCAGATTTTGATTGAGGTAGTAATTGGGATTCTAATTTTGGGAGTAATTTTTGGAGGATCTTTGGCTTTGATCTCGACAAGTTTAAAAAGTCAAAAA
>JAGGUH010000075.1 GCA_021158645.1 bacterium
GATACTACTCCACCAACCAGAAGCAGTGGTTCTCCTACAGGAGAACTTCCAGCAGGCACCACTCAGATAACCCTCTCTTTAACCACAAATGAGAATGCCATCTGCAGATATTCAACTACTCCAAATATTCCATATGCCTCAATGACCAATACCTTCTCAAACACTGGTAAAACTTCTCATTCAACTACTATTACTGGACTTTCAAGTAGTAATACCTACAATTACTACATCAAATGTATTGATACCTCTGGTAATGCCAACACCGATGATTATACAATCTCTTTCTCCGTTGCTTCCCCAGGCGAATTAACTACAGTTGTTAGCAAAATTAAACCTGATTGTACAGGGGAATCTGGACTTTGCTTTACTTCTTTAGCTGCCTGGGAAGAAGCAAGACAAGGGGATATAAATGCCTCAAGTAGAAATTATAATTAAATAGCAGAATGCTATTCAATGGTAGATGCTACTCCTGTAGTTATAGATGGATGGAAGACAGATGCCAATCATTATATCAAAATCTATACTCCAGAAACTGCCAGGCATAATGGCACTGTAAGCCAAGGATTTAAAATAAAAGCAAATGCACATTGGATAGATGTTGTAGAAATAAATGATATAGGAAATGATGGTTATATTTATATAGAAGGATTGATTATTGATGTTGGTACTTATGCTGCTACTGGGTTAGCGTTAAATGTGCCTTCAGATAAAAGTTGTAGTGCTTATTTTTCAAAAAACATTATTTACTCTTCTGACCCTAGTAATTCGCACAGTCACGCTAAAGGTATTGTAGTAGGGGAATCTGGATATTATGGACATCTTTATGCTTGGGACAATCTCATTTACGATATCCAAAATGGAACAGGCATGAAGTTTAATAGTTGGAACCCAGCCCATGCATATAACAATACAGTTTACAACTGCAATATAGGTATCGATGCTGGTGGTGGTAGTTCGAATGACCTACTTAAAAATAATCTTTGTAATGGAAATAATACTGATTATAGAGGCACTTTTAGTAGTAATAGCGTTAACAATATTTCTGAGGATGATACATCACCTAATGCAGATTACCGCAATAAAGCAGTTAGTTTTATTGATAAAGCCAATGATGATTTTCATCTTGCTCCTAATGATATTTGTGCAAAGGATTCAGGAATAGATTTATCCCCTGACCCAGATTTATCTTTTACTGATGATATAGATGGCGATACCCGTAGCGGCACTTGGGATATTGGAGCAGATGAGAGAGGTGAAAGTACTTTCTTAGTGGGAGATCTTAACCAAGACAATAAAGTTGACTCCAAAGATTTTCAAATTCTTATCCAAAAATTCAGACAAACTCAAGATATTAAAAACGAAGATTTAAACTCTGATGGCATCGTTGATGCCAAAGATGTTGGAATACTGATGCATTATTGGACTAATTAAAATTGTTTATTTAAATAAAATTATTTATTAACGAGTTCACGAGCTAACGAGTTGAATATTGAAATTTCAAATCTCAAAAGTCAAAATTTTTTCAACCTAAAAAGTCAAATCTGAATTTTAAAATCCGAAATCCGAAATTCGAGATTCGAAGCAATAAGTAAAATTCAAAGAATTATAAATAATGAAAATTTATTTAGACAATAGTGTTTTAAATCGTCCTTTTGATGATCAATCAATTCCAAAGATTCGTTTAGAGACAATTGCTTTATTTTACATTCTTGAGTTGATAGAGAAAAAGAAAGTAAAATTAGTGAATTCTTCTATTATTGAGTATGAAAATAGTAAGAATCCATTTATAGAAAGAAAACTTTGGATTGAAAAAATTCTTTTAAAGGACACAATTTATCAAAAGATTACACCTGAAATCAAAAAATTAGCAAAAGAAATTGAAAAGCAAAGAATTTCTCCTTTAGATAGTTTGCATTTATCTTCAGCGATAGCAAGTAAGGTTGATTATTTTATCACTTGTGATTATACTCTTGTAAAAAGATACAAAAATAAATTACAAGTAATAAATCCAATAGATTTCATTCAGATTTTTTAAATCAATATGAAAACTACTTTTACACCTCAACCAATTTTATATGAGAAAGCAATTGAAGCATTAATTGAGAAATTAGGTATTTCCAAAGCCACAGAATTTTGGGTCTCTTTAGGTTATGGAAGAAAAGATTATACTCAGTTAAGAAAAAAACTTTTTAAAGGTAAAACCATTGATGCTTTATGTAAAGAAGTTCAACGAATGGAAAAACGCGAGAAATAAATCTTGAAACGAGAAAGTAGAAATACAGAGATACAATAGATATTTATAGAATACTTATAGAAATTTGTTGAAATTTATTGTTTATTAATGAGTTCACGATCCAACGAGTTGAATATTGAAATTTCAAATCTCAAAAGTCAAAATTTTTTCAACCTAAAAAGTCAAATCTGAATTTTAAAATCCGAAATTCGAGATTCGGAATTCAAAACAATAAGTAAAATTCAAAATTTAAAACAAACTTAAATAATTTTCAATTTTTAATTCTCAATTTTCAATCAATATCAAGTTTTCAATATCAAATTGAAAATTGAATTTGATCTAATTTACAAATTAACTCATTAATTAAAAGAAATAGAATAGCAACTTTCTATAAGTTTTTTATTTGAAAAAAACCATTTTTTTTGTAGAATTAAAAAATTATGAAAGTGCCGAAAGTTTTTTTGAAACCATATAATTCAAAGTTAGTTGAGGAAAGAATCTATCAACTTTGGGAAAAAAGTGGCTATTTTTCTCCTGATAAAATCAGATCAAAAAAGAAATTTTTAATTTTTTTGCCTCCGCCAAATGTTACCGGTTCGCTTCATTTAGGTCATGCTTTAAATGCCTGTATCTCTGATATTTTAATAAGGTTTAAAAGAATGAAAGGGTTTAAAACATTGTGGCTTCCTGGAACTGACCATGCTGGTATTGCTACTCAAAATGTGGTTGAAAAAAAATTAAAAAAAGAAGGAAAAACAAGATTTGATTTGGGAAAAGAGAATTTTTTAAAAAGAGTATGGGAATGGAAAGAAAAATATGGAAATGTGATTTTAGAACAACTTAAAAAAATAGGAGCAAGTTGTGATTGGAAAAGAACTCGCTTTACGATGGATAAAAATTATAGTTTAGCCGTAAAAGAAGTTTTTAGATATTTGTGGAATAGAGGTTGGGTTTATCGAGGTAAAAGAATTGTTAATTGGTGTCCAAGATGTCAAACTTCTTTGTCAGATTTAGAATTAGAATACCAAGAAGAAAAAAGTTGTCTTTACTATATTAGATATCCTATTAAGAAAAAGTCGGATTCTAAAAGCCAACTGCTAACTGATAAAGACCAAACACCAAAATATCTTGTTGTGGCTACTACTAGGCCAGAAACTATGTTTGGTGATTTAGCCGTAGCGGTAAATCAAAAAGATAAAAGATATCGAAACTTAATTGGAGAAAAAGTGATTTTACCGATTGTAAAAAGAGAAATTCCAATTATTGCTGATAAACGAGTTGAAATTGAATTTGGAACCGGTGCTGTAAAAATTACTCCGGCTCATGACCCTTTAGATTACGAAATTTATTTAGATTTAGTTTCTAAAAAGAAATCAAAGGAGTTTCAAAATTTATTTTTAGAAATTCCAAGAATCATTGATGATTCGGCAAGAATTTGTGAGCCGGCTCCAAAAAAATATCAAGGTTTAAAAGTAAAAGAAGTTAGAGAAAGAGTAGTTGAAGATTTAAAAAAACAAGGTTTAATTGAAAAAATTGAACCCTATCTTCATAAAGTTCCACTTTGCTATCGATGCCATTCAAAAATTGAACCACTTTTAAAAGAGCAATGGTTTTTGAAAATGGAGGAATTAAAAAAGGTTGCTGTTGAAGCAGTAAAGTCGGGCAAAATTAAATTTGTGCCTAAACGATGGGAGAGAATTTATTTTAATTGGCTAAAAAATGTTAAAGATTGGTGCCTCTCAAGACAAATTTGGTGGGGGCATCAATTACCAATTTGGGAATGCGCTACTAATGGAAGTGAGAAGTGGGAAGTGGGAGGTGAGAAAGGTGGAAAAAGAGAGATGAGAGTTGAGAAGAAATATTTTTTTTCTTTGGAGAAGCCAAAGAAATGCCCTATTTGTGGAAAATGTCAGCCAAAGCAAGTCGAGGATGTTTTTGATACTTGGTTTTCTTCATCTCTTTGGATCTTTGGAACTTTGAATTGGCCTAAAACTAAAAAAGAAATTAATTTTTGGCTTCCATCAGATGTTCTTTGTACTGCTAAAGACATTATCAATCTTTGGGTGGCGAGAATGATTTTTATGACTATTGAAATTTGTCATAAAATTCCTTTTAGAGATGTTTTGATTCATCCAACAATTTTGACTAAAGAAGGAAAAAGAATGTCAAAATCTTTAGGCACTGGCATTGATCCAATGGATTTAATTAAGGATTATGGAGCCGATGCTTTGCGTTTTGGGATTATTTGGCAATATCAGGAAAACCAAGATCTTCGTTGGTCAAATGATGCTGTAATTGCTGGTCAAAAATTTATTAACAAAATTTGGAATGCTTCAAGGTTTGTTTTTTTCCAATTTGACAAAAAAATTTCTTTAAATTTTAAAAAAAAATCTTTATCTAAATGCGATAAAAAAATTTTAAAAGAACTTAAGAAGACAAAAGAAAGAATTGAAGTTTTAATTGAATCCTATAAACTTGGCAAGGCATTAAGAGTTTTTTATCAGTTTTTCTGGAATAAATTTTGTGATGTTTATATTGAAGAATATAAAAAATTAGATTTAAAACAGAAAGAAAAAAGCAAAATTGTGCTTGGATATGTTTTGTTTGAATCTTTGAAAATTGCTCATCCTTTTTTGCCATTTGCAAGCGAAGAAATTTATCAACATTTCAAAAAATTTTTAAAAAAGCCGAAATCAAAATTACTTTTAATTGAAAGATGGTAAATTTTTATGAAAAAGCCATTTTTATCAGTTATTATTCCTGCCTATAATGAAGCAAAAAGATTGCCTTTAACTTTAATTGACATTGATAAATGGATTGAAAAACAGGATTTTTTAGTTGAAGTAATTGTGGTCAATGATGGTTCAAAAGATAACACTGCTGAAATTGTAAAAAAATTTGCTCAAATTTTTCCTTATTTGAAACTGATTGATAACTATAAAAATCAGGGCAAAGGAGCCGTGGTAAGACAGGGAATGATTTTGTCTCAAGGAAATTGGCGGCTTTTTATGGATGCTGATAATTCTACCACTATTTCTCATTTTGAAAAAATGTTGCCCTATATTAGAAAAGGTTATGATGTTATTATTGGTTCTCGAGATTCAAAAGATGTAAAAGGTGCTTGTCAGGCAGTTCCTCAGCCACTTTGGAAAAGATTTTTAGGGAACATTGGAAATATTTTAATCCAGATAATGGCAGTGCCTGGAATTTGGGATACTCAATGTGGTTTTAAATGTTTTTCTGAGAGAGCAGCAAGGGAAATTTTTTCTCGGACCAAAATTAATGGCTGGGCTTTTGATATTGAAGTTTTATCTTTGGCAAAAAAATTAGGATATAAAATTGCTATTATTCCGGTTTATTGGAAAAACGATCCTCTTTCCCATGTAAAACTAAAATCATATTTTAAGGTATTATTGGGATTAATAAAAATAAGAATTAATTTATGGAAAAATGTTTATCAAATTTGATTAAATAAATAATTTTAATACAAGTTGCCCCGGTAGCTCAATTGGCAGAGCAGTGGCCTCTTAAGCCATTGGTTGGGGGTTCGAATCCCTCCCGGGGCAGATAAAAAGAAGAGAGAAGAGAATTTAGATAAATTTTCCCAGCGTAACCCCAACTTTTGCACCCCGTATAGTGGGAAAATTACAAAATCCTAAATTCCAAATTACAAACAAATTCAAATAACCAAAATTCAAAATTCAAAACAACAACAAATCTAAAATCTAAAAAGTAAAAACTCAAATCTAAACTTTTAATGCCAAATATCAAAATCCAAATGCCAAATCAAATCCAAAATCCAAATGACAAAAAAATAAATTACAAATTTAAGCGCAAAGCGTAAAGTGTAAAGCGCAAAGGTACAGCGTAAAGCGTAAAAGTAAATAAGTCCGAAATCCGAAATTCGAAACAATAACCAAAATTTAAATGTTCAAAATGCTCACCCCCTCCTATTTCC
>JAGGUH010000014.1 GCA_021158645.1 bacterium
CTTTAAAAGAATTTTTAAACTTTGTCTCAGGTTTTTTAAAAAATTTTGATTATCTTATCTTCGTTTTAGAAAAAGATCTTCTTTATTCTTTTTCGTTTAAATCAACCTTTTTAAGAGGTAGCGAACAAATTTCTCTTCAAGAACAAGAATTAGAAAACATTCTTCAAAAAACTCAACAAAAAATTTTTAATCTCTGGCAAAAAGAGGTAAAAAGTTTTTTGAAAACAAGGCAAATTGATCTAAAAATTTGTGATAGTAGTTGCAAAAAAGTTTTTATTAACAATCATTTAGTAGCAAACCCTTTAGGATTTAAAGGAAACTCGATATCATTTCTTTTAGAAAATACTTTAATTGATAAAAATTTATTTTATTCTTTAAAAATAATTTTTAAAAAATTATTTGAGAAAAATCCTTCTCTTTCTATAAAATTTGTTGAAAAAAATTTTTGTTTTCTTAAAAGCATCGAAGATTTGGTAAAAGAAAATTTTTTATATCTTGGAACTTGGAAAGAAGAAATAGAACTTTCAATTTTAGGAGAAGAAATTTTTGAAAAAAATTTATTAAAACTAAATTGGAGTTTTTTTAAAAGTGGTATTGAAAAAATTAGTGAGACCCTTAAGGTAAATAAAGAAATAGGAGAAAAAATTTATTTCTTATATTTCAACAAAAAAGTTTCTCTAAAATTTCATAAAAAATTAAATCAGATATTAGAAACAACTTTTTTAGGACTTAGAGATGGTCTAAAATTTCTTTTTTCTCAAATTAAGTTAAAAAATAAAAATTTTAAAAAAGTTTTAATTCTCGGAGATGACTTGTTCTGGGAAAAAACAAGAAAAATAAATCTAAACGAGTGTTTTAAAGGGCAGGTGAAAAAAATTGTTTTAAATCCAGAAGATTGTTTGTCAAAATTAAAAATTAAAGTAAAATTAAATAAAAAAAGAATAGAAAAAGAAGATTTTTTAAAAATATTAGATTTCAACTACCCGTTTTTAGAGAAAAACGAAACAGTAAGCAATTTTATTTCCAAAATTATTTTTAGAATTTAAAATGGCTTCAGTTATTTATGTAAAAAAGCAAGATGATTTAGTAAAGATAGTAGAAAAAATAATTACTTCACCCGATGATGAAGTAATTTTAGTCATTCCTAAAAATTCGGTTCTTGCAAAAAGTTATTTTAATTTTGAAATTTTAAAAAGAGAATCCGAAATTGCCAAGAAAAAGATATTTATTGATTCATTAGATCAAATTATCAGAAATTTTTCGAAGCAAGCACAAATTGAATTAATCGATCAAGCATTTGAAGAAAAAAAACAAGAAATTGCTGATATTTTACCACCACAAAAAAAGGAAGAAAAAATTTTAGAAGAAAAAAAGGAAACAGAATCTATTAAAAACAAAAAAGAGCCTCGTTTTGAAAAAATAGATGAAATTTGGAAATCATCAGTAAAACGAGATTCCTTAAAAAAAGAAATTATCAAGTCAAAATCTGTTAAAAAAAAGTTTTATTTTGTTAGTAGTTTCATAATTATAGGAGTTGTCTCTTTTGTTTATCTTTTTTGGTTTAAATTTCCAAAAACTACAATTATTCTTTATCCAAAAAAAACTCAAAAAATTATTGAGGTCTCACTTGCTTGCGCTCCAATTGAAAAAATAGATTTTGAAAACAAAATTTTACCAGCAAAACTTGTTAAATTTGAGCGAGTTTTTGAAAAATCATTCAAAACTACCGGAAAGAAAAAAATTGAAACCTTTGCTAAAGGAAAAGTAAAAATATACAATGCTTTTTCTTCGGCACCTCAAATTCTTGTAAAGAATACCCGATTTTTAGGAGAAAAATCAAATAAACTTTTTTACTTAACAAAAAGAGTTGTCGTTCCCGGAGCAAAAGTAATTGAAGGAAAAATTGTACCTTCTTCTCTCGAAGCAGAAATTATTGCCCAAAAACCAGGTCCAGAATTTAATATCGGATCTGATAAATTTTGGCTACCAGCATTTAAAGAACGAGGCTCACCGAGATATTACAAAGTTTGGGCAGAAACCATTCAAGAAATAAAAGGAGGTGAAAGCAAAGAAATTTCAATTGCAACCGAAAAAGACATAGAAAACGCAACTACCTCTATTGAAAAAACTTTAACTTCGCTTCTTGAAACAGAGTTTTTGGAAAAAACAAAAAATTATCTTGTCCCTTCAAAAGGTTACCGAGTTAAAATTGAATATGAAAATCAACTTCCAAAACCGGGAGAAACAATGAATGAATTTTCTGTAAAGGCAAAAGCACTTTTAGAAGGATTTATAATTGAGAAAAAAAATTTAGAAGAAATCTCTAAAAAAATACTTTCAGAATCATTTAATTTAGAAAAATGGGAGATAACTTCTATAAAAGAAGATTTTTTTAATCCGGAATTTGAAGAAAAACATCCTATGTTAAGATTCGAAGCAAAAATTAAAATTAATTTAGCAAGAAAAATTGATACTGACCTTCTTAAGAAAAAAATAAGAGAAGAAAAAAAAGAGAATTTGAAAAAACTTCTTTCAAATTTAGATGAAATTGAAAAAGCAAAAATAATTTTTTGGCCCTTTTGGATAAAAAAAGTTCCAAAAAACTTGGAAAGAATCTTTATAGAAATTAAATAAAACTTTTAAGTTTGAGAAAGATAAATAGTTTGAGTGGGATAAGCAAACTCAATTTTCTCTTTTTCAAAAGATTCTTTTAGTTTAAAATTAATTTCTTGCTGAATGTTCATATATTGAAGATAATCAGGACTTAAAATATAATAAACAACTTCAAAAATCAAAGCAAAATCTCCAAATTCTTTAAAATGAACTCGATCTACTCTGGCTCCTTCAACGTTTTCAATAATTTCTCTCACTATTTCCGGAATTTTCTTTAATTTTTCTAATGGCGTTTCATAACAAACTCCAAATCTAAACTGAATTCTTCTCTCTTTCATTTTGCCAAAATTCTGAACTTTCGTCTCGGTTAATTCTTTATTTGAAACAACCAATTCTTCTCCTTGTAATGTTTGAATTCTTGTAGTTTTAATGCCAACTTTTTTAACAGTACCACAATATTGACCAATAGCAATAAAATCTCCAATTTCAAACGGTTTATCTAAAACCAAAGAAAAAGAACTAAAAATGTCTCCTAAAATATTTTGAATTGCCAAAGCGACTGCAATTCCTCCAATTCCTAACCCGGCAATTAAAGAATTGATATTAATCCCCCAACTGGAAAGAATAATTAAAACAGCCACAACCCAAAGAAAAATTTTTAAAATTGTTCTTAATGCTTTTATTGCTGCTTCGCCTTTAATTTTTTCTCTTCCTTCCTTTTTTTCAAGAAATTTTTTAGATACGCGATCAACAAAAATATGAAGCGCTCTAATTGCCTGATAAACAATTACTAAAATAAATAAACTATTAACTATTTTTTGAATTTTTTCAGGTAAAATTAGAGAATAAAGAGTAAAATATAAAGCAACAAAGAAATAAAAAGGGGGTTTTATTGATTCAATTATTTCTATTAAAATATCATCAATTTCTGTTTTGGTCTTCTTGGCTCTCTCTTTCAAATGAAAAAAAATTTTTTTTCTAAAAATTTTTAAAATTAAAAGTGAAACCAAAAATATTCCTATCGCAATTAAATAGTTTTTCCCACTATTTCCAAGAACTTGATAGTTTAAAATTTTTACCAAAATAGAATTCATTGATTTCATTTTCTTTAAAAAGAATAAGAAATTTTTTTATTTTATCAAGCAGAAAAAATTTAAAATTTAAATTGACATTCATCTAATTTAGGTTAAAATTTTTATAGGTTTTAAATTTTTTACATTTCATCTTCAATTTTAACTTGAAAGAAGATTTTTTAAAACTCAAACTAAACAAGCAATATCTGAAGGCAATAAAAATTCTTGAAAAAAACCTAAAAAAAGAGCCAGAAAATATCGCTCCCTCAAACCCTTTTTGGTTTGGCAAAAGTTTTAACTTTAAAAAAACCTCTCAATAAAAAAGAAAAAACACTTTTAAACTTTCTTGTTAAAAAAATTTCTTTTTCTCGAAAAATTTCACCTCTTGTTAAAACTACTAATTTAGGAGATATTTACCTTACCTTAAAAAATTTTCCTTTAGCGGAGCGATATTTCAAAAAAGCCCTAATCCTTACTAAAAAGAAAGAAGAAAAAATGGTTATTTATGCTAATCTTTTAATTCTTCACTTTAAAAAAAAGATTTTCAAAAAACTTCCCAAATTATTAAAAAAATTAAAAAAATTAAACCTACAACTTCAAAACAAAAATTTATTTTTTCTCATTTAAAAAAAGAACTCAAAGAAAAAGGAATCTTTAAAAATACAGCAGGATTAGAAACATAATTAAAATTCTAAATATTAAAATTAAAATGATACACGATAAATGATAAATTTAAACACCAAATATCAAAATCAAAATATCAAATCAACAACAAACAACAAACTTTAAATAATAAAAAATACAAAAACACAATTAAAAACACAATTAGAAATACAATTAAGAAATACGGTTAAAATTTATTAAAATTTAAAAACTAAATTTAAACGCGATCGCGTTTATTTGTAAAATAAGTCATTTCTGATTAAAATTAAAAATTAGAATCAAAAAATGATTGAGATTAAAATTAAAAAAATTTTAAATTTTAAAAAAATATGCGATTAAAAAAGAAAAAAATTAAAAAGAAATATCCTTTAAAAATTAAAAGATTTAAAACTTTAAAGAATTACTAACAAAGAAAAACTTCTTTTAAGGTTTAAATAAAAAATTAACAAAAATTTTTCTAAAAAAATTAAAAATTTCAAAATAAAAATTTTAAATTAAGACGCGATCGCGTCTTAATTTAAAAAAGTTAAAACAATTAGATGGTTTTAGGGTTAAATTTTAAAAACTATCTTTAAAAATTATCTTTATAAATTATTTCTATAAAAAAATGCCTTACAAAATAAAAAACTTATAATATAATAAGTTATAGAGTATAAATATCTTTTTAATTTCCTAAATTTTATAAAGTTATACTCTATGCCCTTTTAATTGTAATTTAATTGTAAATGCCAAAAATAATGACAAGAAAAAAACATCTAAAATGTCTTTTTTTGTTTTCTGGAGGACTTGATTCAATTTTAGGAATTGAAATTTTAAGAATTCAAAAAAATATAAAAATTGTTGGTTTAACTTTTAAAAGCATCTTTTTTGACGAAATTTTGGCAAAAAAAATGGCAAAAAAAATCTCGCTTTCATTAAAAATTGTTGATATTTCCTCTGATATTCTAAAAATAGTAAAAAAACCAAAATATGGTTATGGTAAAGGAATGAACCCTTGCCTTGATTGTCGAATTCTAATGTTAAAAAAAGCAAAAGAAATTTTAAAAAAAGAAAGGTTTGATTTTATTGCCAGCGGGGAAGTGTTAGGAGAAAGACCAATGACTCAAAATAAATTTGCCCTAAATTTTGTAGAAAAAAAATCTTCTTTGAAAGAAATCCTTTTAAGACCGCTTTCGGCAAAATTACTTAAAGAAACAATTTTTGAAAAAAAAGGTTTGATCAAAAGAGAATTACTATTAGATATTTCAGGCCGTTCAAGAAAAAGGCAAATTTCTTTAGCAAAAAAATTTAACTTAAAAAATTATCCAACTCCAAGTGGTGGTTGTATTTTAACTGATATTAATTTCTCGAAAAAACTTAAAGATCTTTTAAATTATTATCCTCAAGCAAAAGAAAATGATATTAATCTTTTAAAAATAGGAAGGCATTTTTGGGAAAATAAAGTAAAAATTGTAGTTGGAAGAAACAAAGAAGAGAATAAAATTCTTAAAAAATTAGCAAAAAAAAGTGATTTTTTAATTGAAATGAAAAATTATCCCGGTCCCTTAACTTTAATTAGAAATTATCGCAAAAGGAAAATTTTTAATCAAATTTTAGAAAAAGCAAAAAAACTAACTCAATATTATTCTCCTAAAACCCGAAAAAGAAAAGATATTAAATTTAAAATAAAAAAAATAGAATCTTGCTAAAATTTATTAAAATATAAATATCTATAAAATTTTAATAAATAAGTATCTATAACTTTTATTTTTTATTTCGAAAACCAGTGCCAGCCGGAATCAATCTGCCAATGATTACATTTTCTTTTAAACCTAAAAGATAATCTGGTTCTCCAGAACAAGCGGCTCTTACTAAAGCACGAGTCGTTTCTTGAAACGAAGCTGCTGAAAGAAAACTATCAGAATAATAAGCTGCCTTTGAGATTCCAAGCATTAACTGAACTGCTTTTACTGGCTTTTTATTTTGCTTTATCAATTTAACATTTTCTTTTATTAATCGTGATTTACTAATCACTTCTCCTTCAATAAAATCAGAATCACCAGGATCTTTAACTCTTACTTTAGAAAACATTTGGCGAATTATTATTTCAACATGTTTATTGTTAATAAATGCTCCCTGACTTACATAAATTCTTTGGACCTCGTTCAAAAGATATCTCCAAACTTCTTTGACCCCACTTACTTTAAAAAGAGATTTTAAATCAATATGTCCCTCACAAAATGGTTCTCCCTTTACAACTAAATCTCCTTTTTTGACCTTCAAACCCAAATTTTTTGGCACTGAATAACTAACTTTTAATTTTTCCTTTAAATTTCTTGTCTGAACTATCACTTGATATTCATTATCTAACTCTTTAACCTCAACTACTTTTCCGTCAACTTCTGAAATCACGGCTTCGGTTCTTGGAGTTCTCGCTTCAAAAAGTTCTTCAACTCGAGGCAAGTCATGAGTAATATCAATGCCAGCAATTCCTCCAATATGGAAAGTTCTCATCGTAAATTGAGTTCCAGGTTCACCTATTGATTGAGCCGCAATAATTCCAACAGGTGTCCCTACTTCAACTAATTTGTTTCTTCCCAAATCCAAGCCATAACATTTAGCACAAACCCCATATAAAGTTTTGCAAGTTAAAGGAGATCTAATTTTTACACTTTCAATTTTTGGATCTTTTTCAATTATTTTTGCTTTTTCCA
Source organism: bacterium (assembly GCA_021158645.1). Lineage (GTDB taxonomy): Bacteria > Patescibacteriota > Minisyncoccia > UBA6257 > JAGGUH01 > JAGGUH01. The sequence goes on from JAGGUH010000014.1 coordinate 7,043, forward strand.
AACTAATCATTTCTCCATTTTTCACAATCACTTTCTTCCCGGAAACAATATCTCCAGCAGCAACTCTTCCAAAAATTCTTTCTGCAAAAGAATGGCCATATTTTTCTCCATCTTTTTTAAAAAACTCAACGCCCCTGGTAGTACCACAATCTTTTTCTCTAACAATTATATCTTGACACACATCAACTAAACGCCTTGTTAGGTAACCAGCCGAAGAGGTCTTTAAAGCCGTATCAATATTCCCTTTTCTGGCTCCATGGGTTGCAATAAAATACTCCAAAACATTAAATCCTTCTTTATAAGAAGATTTAATCGGTAATTCAATAATTTCTCCTTTTGGATTTTGTACTAAACCTTTCATTCCTGACATCTGCAATGGTTGTTCCCATGAACCACGAGAACCAGAATCAATAATAGCAAATACAGGTCCTTTTCTATCCAAACTTTGAGGTACTAAATCTTTTATCCTATCTCTTACTTTCATCCAAATTTCAATAACCTTCTGTCTTCGTTCTTCTTCTGAAAGTAAACCTTCATCATATTGAAGCCAAACTTCTTGAGCTTCTTTTTCGGCTTCTTTTAATATAATTTTCTTTTCCTTTGGTGTTATTAAATCATCGAGTCCCCAACTATAACCAGCCAAACTTGCATATTCAAAAGCAACGGTTTTAATTTTATCAAAAATTTCAGATGCTTTTTCCATTCCATATTGATGCACCAAATCATTTGCCAATTTTTTAATTTCTTTTTTTCTTAAAAGTTTATTAAGAAATGGAAAATCTTCAGGAAACAACGAATTAAAAATTATTCTTCCAGCAGTAGTTTCTATAATCCCGTTTACTTTTTTTATTTTTAATTTGATTTTTTGGTGAAGATTAATAACTTTACTTTCTAAACCATAAATTACTTCGTTTTCATCAGAAAAAATTTTTAATTTCTTTTTTTCATCTTCTTTTTCTTGAGTTAAATAATAACACCCCAAAATAATATCTTGTGTTAAATGAGCAACTGAATCTCCAGTGGCTGGCTTTAAAATATTTTTAGAAGAAAGCATCAATTCCTTTGCTTCTTTTTGGGCTTCATCGGTTAAAGGTAGATGGACTGCCATTTGATCTCCATCAAAGTCAGCATTAAAAGCACCACAAATCAAAGGAGGAATTCGAATTGCTAAATCCTCAATTAAAATTGGTTTAAATGCTTGAATGCTTAATCGATGCAATGTTGGTGCTCGGTTTAAAAGAACATATTTTCCTTCAATTACTTCCTCTAACGCCTTCCATACTTCCGGTGGCGACTTCTGAATTAAAATATTTGCAGTCCGAATGTTATAAACAATACCTTCATCAATTAATTTATGAATTACAAATGGTTTAAACAACTCTAAAGCCATTTTTTTAGGCAAACCACATTCTCCAATTTCAAGTTCTGGTCCAACCACAATTACCGATCTTGCTGAATAATCTACTCTCTTGCCCAGCAAATTCTGCCTAAATCTTCCTTGTTTTCCTTTCAAAATATCAGTTAAGGATCTTAGAGGTCTTTTTTGAGAAGTAGAAAGAACCGGCTGTTTTCTGGCTCGAGCCGTATTATCAATTAAAGCATCAACTGCTTCTTGAAGCATTCGTTTCTCGTTTCTAATAATCACTTCAGGGGCTTTAAGTTCAATTAGTTTCTTTAACCGATTGTTTCTGTTAATAACTCGGCGATATAAGTCATTTAGGTCAGAAGCCGCATATCGACCTCCATCTAATTGAACCATTGGCCTTAAATCAGGAGGCAAAACTGGCAAAATTGTCAAAAACATCCATTCAGGTCTTAAATTTTTTCTAATAAAACTTTTTACCAACCTTAATCTTGTTAAAATTTTTTTCCTGTTCTTTAATTTTTTTTCTTTAAGATTCTCTTCTAATTCTTTTTTTAGTTTCTCTAAATCAATTTCTTCCAACAATCTTTTGATTGGATCAGAACCAATCTCGGCTTCAAAAATTTCACCAAACCTTTGAGAAAGTTCTTTAAGTTGTCGCTCGTTAATAACCTGTTTTTCTTTGATTAAATTCAAAAGAGAAGTTGTGTAATGATAGTTTTTTGTTAAAAGTTCTTTATCAGCATCTTTTTGTTTTAATTTTTCTTGATACTCCTTTTCAACCTGTTTTTTAATTTCTTCTTTTCTTTTATGATTAACACTGGTAATAATATAACCGGTATAATAAATTACTTTTTCTAACGCATTAACGCTCATATCCAAAAAAAGACCAATCCTTGAAGGAATTGTTCTTAAAAACCAAATATGGGCTACCGGCACGGCTAACTTAATATGCCCCATTCTTTCTCTTCTTACTGAAGAATGAGTAACTTCAACTCCACACCGATCGCAAACAATACCCTTATATCTAATTTTTTTATACTTACCGCAATAACACTCATAATCTTTAGTAGGTCCAAAAATTCGTTCCGAAAAAAGTCCATCTCTTTCTGGCCTTTGAGTTCGATAATTAATAGTTTCGGGTTTAGTTACTTCGCCATAAGACCAAGAAAGAATTTTCTCAGGCGAAGCAATTTTTAATGTAATTGATTTAATATCCTCCATAATAAATTTAAAATTAAAAATTAAAAATTTCAATCTTAAATTTTAAATCTTAAATCTAAACTTTTAATGCCAAATGTCAAAAAAATTCAAAATGCAAAATTCAAAATTCAAAATGACAATTCAAAATTTAAAAAGAATATCTCTCCCCCACCTTAATCC
>JAGGUH010000069.1 GCA_021158645.1 bacterium
ATAACGAATATTTTTAGATTTATCAGATTTGACATTTGACATATGGATTTGACATTTGACATTTGAGATTTGAGATTTATTTGATTTTGATTTTTTATTCACAAGGAGTGGTAGTGCTGCAGGTTAATTTTCCATCATTTGCAGTGCAATATGTATAGCCATCTTCATTAATATCTTTAAATTTAAGACGCACGCCTTGAGTGCAAGAATCAAAAATAACGGTTCTCCAAAATTTAGTTTTACCTTATAACACTATTTAGGAAAACTATCGAATTGTTTTGAATTTATTTGCATTCTCCTTTTTGCTTCAACCATTCTCCATTAGCAATTCTGATGCAATAAGGTTGGCCAGTGATAGAATCATAAATAGTAATACCAGTTGTTTTAACCTTTTTTATTTTTAACTCTCCATTTTCATTTACCTTCATTATTTCTTTGTTTTTTTGATTCTTAATAATTAAAGATTGAATTGTTTCATTTGGTTTAGTTTCCACAATCCTGAAATTGTTGTTAAAGATTAAATCACCAACCGTGGTTGAGGCAGCATAAAGATTAGCCCATCTTAAATTTGACTTACCCAAATCATAGGCATTATCAGAAGTAGGAGCAATATCGCCAGCAACTTGAAGTTTATAAGCAGGGGTTGTTGTTCCAATGCCGATGTTGCCATTTGCTAAATTCCCATAAATCACATTGCCTATATTCAGATTATCAGCATCATATGCTGAACCTTCAATATCATAGCCAATAATAATGTTGTTATTACCTCTTATTGAGACACATTTCCAAGTAACTGTTCCATCTATTACTGTCTCTCCAAGAGTAGTTGGCCAAGTTGGCTCTGAATCTCCTGACGTTCCTGCTGATACACATTCGTAGTTATAGCCATTTGCTGAAGTTGGTCTAACATAATCTCCTTCTGAATATACTGTTGAAGCCGCCCAAGCAGATGGCTGGGTTAAGTTATAACCTGCTTTGTAGCCAATCAGAATATTCTTATTTGGATTAGCATAATCTGTTAAATTGTGTCCTGCTTGATAACCAAAAGAGAGACCATTATACATTCCTTTGGCTTGATAACCAATAACAACGCCACGATTTTTACCATTGGCTTCACACCCCACAACAGCACCATAATCATAACCACCAGCATTCTTTCCCATAGCTGCACCGTAATTATAACCATAAGCATAATACCCCACAGCAACGCCATAATTCTTACCAACAGCAGTATACCCTACACCAACGCCCTGCACTTGTCCTTGGGCATTATACCCTACAGCAGTGCCTTTCGTATTGCCTCTAGCACTATGTCCAATCATCACATTATGTCCTTTATAATCACTCTCTCCAGTTCCATTTTCAGCCGAAATCCAGTTTGTGCCATCAAAGATAAATTCTTTGATTGCTCCGCTGTAAATTTCATCTATAACATTATTACCTTGCTTTGCTAGCAAATAGGAATAATCATCATAATCACCATTATTCCGAATAATAAATCTATCACCAGCTGTAGCAGTGGTAGTAACAAGAGTAATAGTTTTGCCGTCACCATTCGGATCTAAATACTGATACATTGCATCAACTCCTGGAGTTAGAGTTTTATTTCCAGTTAATGTTTCAACATTTATCCCAGCAGTTAAAGATTTTGTGGCTCTAATACTTCCATTAACATCCAAAGTATAAGTCGGTGTTGTTGTATTAAGACCAATTTTTCCATTTGACTCATAAAGAGTAGAAGTAGAAAGAGTCGTGGCATCAATCCATTTGGCAAGGAAATTTGAAGTGCCTGAGCCAGAAACTCCAGAAGAAACATCTTTCCAATAAAGATTTCCACTTCCATCAGTAGTTAAAACTTGACTGCTTGAACCAGCCGTTGAAGGCCAAGAGTAAGAAACATTATTGAAAGTTGTAGCTCCAGAAACAACAAGTTCTTTTAGAGTAGCAAGATTAGTAACAAACAAATTGGTTGTAGTTGAGTTTCCAGAAACTGAAAGATTGCCTGAAATTAAAGCATTTCCAGAAGCAGTAAGATTGGTAGTTGAAATATCTTCCCCAATTGTTGTAGTTCCAGGAGAAGAGTAGACAAAATAAACCACAAAAAAGAAAGTGAAAAGAATTGAAAGAATAATTGAGACAATATTTTGATATTTGTTGATATTCATGGATATTTATAGATATTTATTGTTTTATTGTTTATTAACGGGTTAACGGGTTAACGGGTTCAATTTTTTCGGTCATTTTATTAACAGATTAACGGGTTTTTATGAATTCTTTGTTCTTTCTTATTTTCTCTAAATAGACAATAAAAGCGCCGATTTGATTTGCTAAATTTTTTAATTTTTCATTTATTTTTTTAAATTCTTTTTTAGTGATATAATCAACTGCCAAGGCAATATAAAGTTGGTTTCTTGCCTCTCCTACTGAACCTTTAGCAATTTTTAAAAATCTAATAAATTCATTGTTGTTGTTTTTCTCAAAACCCTCAACTATATTTGAACTTACGGAAATAATTGCTTTTCTGATTTGATCTTTTAGGTTGAAATCTTTTGAAAAATCTTTTTTGGCAGTTAAATCATAAATTTCTTTGGTAATTTTTAAACTTAATTTCCATACTTCAAGATCTTCAAATTTCTTTATTTTCATAATTAGAAACAAAAAATTTCAACTCGTGAACTCGTTAACTCGTTAACTCGTTAACTTTCTTTATAGTTGAATTATATTTAAAAATTTTTTTGAAGTCAATAAAGAATTGTGGATAAGTTAAAAATTTATTTTAAGTATAAAAAATTACAATAGATATACGATAGAAACTTATAGAAATTTATTGTTTTATTGTTTTTATTATTGAAAGTGAAATGATTAAAAAAAATTAACTTCTTATTTGAGCGTTGAGTTTTGTTTTTAAGGACTTAAAAATTTTTTTGAGTTCATCTTCGACTTCTTTATCAGTTAAAGTATGATCTTTTGCTTGAAAAATAATATGGAAGGCAAGAGATTTTTTTCTTTCTTCCAAATTCTCGCCAAGATAGATATCAAAAAGATCAACATCTTCAACATATTTTGGAGAAACATCATAAATTACTTTTATTACCTCATCAACTTTGGTATCTAAATCAACTAAAATTGAAATGTCTCTTATTACTGCCGGATATTTTGGAAGCGGCATAAATTCTCTTTCTCCCAAAACTAAATTTAGAACCTTTTTAAAATTTAGTTCGAAAACACACACTTTTGGTTTTTCTTTTAAAGGAATATCAAATTCTTTTAAAACTTCTTCTTTTATCTCTCCAATAAATCCTAAATAATTTTGGTTATAATCAAAAATTTCGGCTGTTTTGTAAGAGTGAAATAAGTTTTGAATTTCGAATTTTGAATTTTGAATTTGTTTGGAATCTGAAATTTGCAATTTAGAATTTCTCAACTTGTAATCATCTTTATCAATTCCGTTTTTTTCAAAAAAACTTTCCAGATATCCTTTTATTTCATAAAAAACTTCATTTGGATCTTTTTGATTTTTTCGAGCCACAACCGCGCCAAAATGTTTTTCTTCAAAAAATTTATTATCTTTTTGATAAAAAACTTTTCCAATTTCAAAAATTTTAAAATCTTTAAAGAATTTAAAATTTAAAGAGACATTCTTTAAAAATCCATAAATTAAGTTGCTTCTTAAATACTCAAATTCTTTTGAAGTTGGATTTAAAATTTTGATTTCTTTCCAGTTCCCATTACTCATTTCCCATTTCTCACTTCTTTTCATCGAATAATTATAAACTTCATCAAAGCCCATTGAAGTAAAAATATCTCTTGTTTTTTCTTCGAAAACTACTTCATCTTTTGGTCTTTTTGGAAAAATCAAAGATAAAGGCGGATTTGATTTTAGTTTTTGATAGCCAATAACTCTTGCCACTTCTTCAAATAAATCAATATCCAAATTGAGATCAATTCTTTCTTTTGGTGGCTCAATAAAAATTCCTTGTCTGGTTTCTTTTACTAAATTTGCTCCCATTCTTTTAAAAATTTCTTTTGCCTCTTTTTTAGAAACTTCTTCCCCTAAATAATTTTTATATTTTTCAAAATCAAAAAGAATGATTTTTTTTGAAGGTTTTTGATAAAAATCATAAAACTCAACAATTTTTGCTTTTGGAAAGAATTTTAAAACTAACTCAATAAGACGAGTCATTCCAATTAAAGGTAATTGAGGTGAAAGTTGATGAGAAAATCTGATTGACGCTTCGGTTTCAAGTTTTAATTTTTTTGAAGCAAGATAAATCGCTTCCCGATCAAAATTTGCACCTTCAAATAAAATTGTTTTCGAATCAAAACCAACTTCAGCAAATTTGCCACCTTTAATCCCAGCAATTGCTAATGGTTTGTTTTTCGAAGCAATAACTAAAATATCTTTATCTAATTGATATTTATTTTCATCTAAAGTAAGAATTTCTTCATTTTTCTTTGCTTTTCTGATAAAAATTTCAATTTTTGAATTTTTATCTTTTATTTTTGAAGCATCAAAAGAATGAAGCGGTTGTCCCGTTTCAAGCATCACATAATTAGTAAGATCAACAATTAAATTATAAGAATTAATTCCATATAAAGACAATCTTTCTTTAATAAATTTCGGCGATTTTTTGTTTTCAACCCCCTCAACGAGTACTCCAAGATATCTTGGGCATAAATCAGGGTTTTTTACTTTAATTTGAAGTTTTTGAGTTTTAACTTTTGGTTTCTGAGTTGTTAAAAATTTCTCTAACTTTTGACTTTTGAACTTTGACTTTTGACTTATTAACTGGATTTCTTTTGCTAATCCAAAATAACTTGCTCCATCATAGCGGTTTGGCAAAATATCAACATTTAAAATCCAATCATTTTTTTGTTTTTCAACTTCGACCTCAAAACAATGAAGTGTTAAAAGATTAGCCAACTCTTTTGGCTTTGGAGGATTTTTAAGATATTCTTTTAGCCAATTGTAGGAGAAAATCATAAATTTTTCTTAATTTTTTTTACCTCCTCAATTAAAAATTTTTTTATTTCTTTTTCAGAAAATTTTTCGTTCACATAAGAAATTTTTAAAATTTCTACATCTTTAAAGTAGACTAATTGCTCTAAAAAAAGCCGGGGATTAAAATTAAGTTTAAATTTCTTTTCGGCATATTTTATAAGATTTTTTAGAGTGAAAATTTTATTTTTTAAAATAAAAAACAAGTCAACATAATCTCGCCACATTGCTCTTCGTCCAATAGTAAAGGCCTTATCTAAAGCAATATCTTTAACTGAAAATAAAGGAAGAGAAAAGGTTTGGATTTTTTTAAAAAGAGGCCGATAGGGGTAATAAACTAAATTCATTGAAATGTTTTCTATAGTAATCGCATTAATTTGCTCTGATGTTTCCAGTCCAACTTCTTTTAATTTTACTAATTTTTTTAGTTTTCTTAAGTCCTTTGAGGTTAATTCTCTTTCAAAAAATAAGTCAAAATCAAAAGAAAATCGATGAGCAATTTGCAAGCATAAAGCAGTGCCTCCGGCCAAGGTTGCTTCCTTTCTAAATGGTCTTAATTTGTTAAAAACTTCTTGTCTTTGCGAATCTAATAATTCAAATTGTAATTTTTTCGGAGACATATTTTTTGATATCTTTTTTTTCTTTTATCTCAAGTAAAATTTCTTTTACAAACAAAAAAGTCGGTTCCCGATAAATTTTCAAAGGGTGATTCAAAAAAATTTTCTTAATTTCTTTTAAAGAATAAGTTTCAAAAAGCCATTTTAATGCTTTTAAATTTCCAAAGGCAAGAATTTGATGAATAATGTAAATTTTATCTTTCTCTAAATCTAAATCTTCTATTTTTACCGACCATAAATAAGGCCTTAAAAATTCTGGCAATTTTGATTTTTTTATTTTTGATTGTTTTTTGTTTTTAATTTTCATTTTGATTTTTAGCAATTAAATAAGAATTTGATATTAGCATATGCTATAGCATATGTCATAGCATATGTCATCAATAAAGAACTTATTTCACCATTTTTCTCTTCCCGCTTCCCACCTCCCACTACTCACCTCTTTTTTATCATTTAACATTCACACTTCCCATCTCCCACTACTCACCTCTTTTTTATCATTTAACATTCACACTTCCCACCTCTCACTACTCACCTCCATTGTTGTATAAACCTTAAATCTCCTTTATAAAACAATCTGACATCAGGGATTTTATATTTAATCATTGCCAATCGATCCACACCAACTCCAAAAGCAAAGCCCTGCCAATTAAACGGATTTAACCTTGCTGACTTAAAAACATTTGGATGAACCATTCCGGCTCCCATCACTTCTAACCATTTTTCTTTTTTTGATTTTTGATTTTTGATTTTTGATTTAAATTTAATATCTACCTCAACGCTTGGCTCAGTAAAAGGAAAATAACTTGGTCGGAGACGAATTTCAACTTTCTTTTTAAAAAACTCTTCAAAAAAATGTAAAATAATTGCTTTAAAATTTGACAAATTAATATTTTTATCAACCATTAATCCTTCTACCTGATAAAATTGAATTTCATGGCTAGCATCAGTGCGCTCATGCCGAAAAACTCGACCCGGCGCAATAATTCGAAATGGAGGCTGATGTTTTTCCATATATCTTACCTGGACCGGTGAAGTATGGGTACGAAGAAGGAAGCGGGAAGTGTGAGATGAGAAGTGTAAGGCGGAATCAAGCCAGAAAGTTGACCAAAGATCTCTTGAGGGATGATTCTTGGGGATATTTAAAGCATCAAAATTATAAACAGAATTCTCAATTTCAGGACCTTCAACAACTTCAAAACCCATTCTTAAAAAAATATCTTTAATTTCCCTTAAAACCAAAGTTAAAGGATGCAAATGCCCTAAATAAACTTTTTTTCCGGGACAAGTTAAATCAACTTTTTCTTTTAATAATTTTTCTTTTTCTTCTTTTGTTTTTAACTTTTCAAATTTTAAGGAAATAAAATTTTCAATCTCTTTTTTTAAAGAATTTGCTTCTTTGCCAACTTTTTTTCGCTCCTCGATCGGCAGTTTTTTTAAAGAGTGCAAAACTTTAGTAAGAATTCCCGACTTCCTTCCTAAATAGTTTAATTTAATTTCTTCCAACTCTTTAAAAGAATTTATCTTTTCTATCTCTTTTAAAAACTTTTTTTTAATTTCAGAAACCTTCATTTTTATTATTAAATTATAATTTTTTTTAAAAAAAGTCAAAATGGAAATTTTTTATTGTTTTATTTTAGTAAATTTTATTTCAAAAATCCAATAAGCCGACATAAACTTGTAAAAATTTTGTTTGTTGATATTATTGAAATGTAGTTATTAATTGCTTTGATAGTAATCTGATTATTTATTTCCCTCCCCCTCCTATATCCTCCCCCTCCCAGAGGGAGGGGGAGGAAAAAGGTGGGGGAGGGAGAATATCAGAGCCTTACCAAGGTGGTTGGCAATTACATTTAATATTTTATTGTCAGACTATAAGGG
>JAGGUH010000051.1 GCA_021158645.1 bacterium
ATAAAAAACTTTAAAAATTTCAAGATAAATCTTTCAGATTTTATTGACTTCAACTTTAAGAGAAATAAAATTTTTATAAAATATTAAAAATAAATGAAAAAAATTCTTAAAGAAAAAATTAAAAAATTACCTCAAAAACCAGGAGTTTATTTTTTTAAAGATAAAAACAACAAAATAATCTATATTGGAAAAGCAAAAAATTTAAAAAGGAGAATTGCTTCTCATTTCTCTAAAAGCAATTCTAATAATTTTTTAGATTTTTTAAATAAAATTTATGATTTTGAAATAATTGAAACTGAAAACGAAAAAGACGCCTTAATTTTAGAAAATGAATTCATAAAAAAACTTCAACCAAGATATAATATTGTCTTTAAAGATGATAAAAACTATTTTTTTGTCGGAATTAGTGCCGAAACTTGGCAAAGAATTTTTTTAACTCACCAAAAAACTACAAAAGATAAATTTCTTGGTCCTTTTGTTAGTGGAAAAGAATTAAAAAAATATCTCTCAATTTTAAGAAAAATTTTTCCTTTTAGAAGTTGTAAAAATCTATCTAAGAAAAAATGTCTTTATTTTGATTTAAAACTCTGCCCCGGTCCTTGCCTTAAAAAAATTAAAAATTCCTCTTCAAAACAAAAAAAATATCATATTTCAATAAAAGGACTTGAAGAATTCTTAAAAATTTATCTTTTAAACTCTGGAAGAATTGAGGCATATGATATTTCTCATCTTTCAGGCAAGTTTATTGTTGGCTCAATGGTTGTTTTTGAAAAAAACAAGCCAAAAAAATCAGAATATCGAAAATTTAAAATTAAAACCTTAAAAAAGGCAAACGATCCTAAAGCCCTAAAAGAAATTATTTTAAGAAGATTGAAACATTCTGAATGGAAAATGCCAGATTTAATAGTTTTAGATGGGGGCAAATGTCAACTCAAAGCAACAAAAAATATCAACTTTCCAAGTATTGCTCTAACAAAATTTAAAAAATTTGATGGAAAAATTTATTCTCATTTTTCAAAAAAATATGTTTTTTTAAGTCAACTTCCTGAAGAAACTAAAAATTTTTTTCTTTTTCTAAGAGACGAAGCCCATCGTTTTGCAATTTCTTATCACAAACTAAAAAGAAGAAAAGAAATTTCGCTTTAAAATTTTGAATCTAATCTAAATCTAAATCTAAAATTTATAGTTTGTTAAAATCCAACTTTTAATTTACTTTTTCTTTTAATTTATCCTTTTTCTGTTTTTTTTGTCATTTTCTATTTTTCTCTTTTTAAATTTTCACTCAATTAAATTATTTTAAAATAATTTAGTATTTTTAATCTTTTTTTTAATTTATAATTCAAAATCCAAGATTTTTTTATTTATCCACTTGACATTAAAATTTCCTGATTTTAACATTTAAGATGTATGGAAAAAATTAAAGTTGCTATTAATGGTTTTGGAAGAATCGGAAGATGTTTTTTAAAAAAAGCAATTGAAGAACCAGAACTTGAAATTGTGGCAATTAATGATTTGGGGAAATTGGAAGATATGGTCTATCTTTTAAAATATGATTCGGTTTATCGAAGGTGGAATAAATCAGTTGAAATTAAAAACGAAAATCTTGTCATTGAAAAAAAAGAAATTAAATTTTTACAAGAAAGAGATCCCAAAAAATTACCCTGGAAAGAATTAGAAATTGATGTCGCAGTAGAAAGCACTGGAATTTTTACTGGATTTGAAGATGCCGCAATGCATCTTGAAGCCGGAGCCAAAAGAGTCGTTATTTCAGCCCCAGGAAAAAAGAAAGATCCTTCTTCTAAAATTGAAGGCAAAAATATCTTGCTTGGAGTTAACGAAGAAAATTTAGAAAAATATCAAATTACTGCCACTACTTCTTGTACTACCAATGCCACCTCTCCTGTCTTTTGTATCTTAAAAGAAACTATTGGAATTAAAAAAGCATTTCTTACTACTATTCATGCTTATACCTCAACTCAATCTTTAATTGATGGTCCTCACAAAAAAGATAAAAGAAGAGGCAGAGCTGCGGCTCAAAACATTATCCCTACTTCTACCGGAGCAGCAAAATGTATTAGCGAAATATTTGAAACTAAAGAAATTTTTGATGCCATCGCCATCAGAGTTCCAGTAGTTTGCGGATCTTTAGCCCAATTGATTCTTGTTTTGGAAAAAGAAACCACAAAAGAAGAAATTTTAAAAATTTTAGAAAAAGAAAGTCAGAATCATCGCTGGCAAGGACTTTTAAAAATTGAAAAGGATCCAATTGTTTCTTCTGATATTTTAGGTGATCCTTTCCCCTCAATTGTTGATGCAAATTCAATAAAAGTAATTGATAAAAATTTAGTTCAGATTTTGATTTGGTATGACAATGAGTCCGGTTATACAAGCACTTTAGTAGAACAAGTAAAAAGAGTTGGAAGATTAATTAAAAAATAAAAATTATATTTCAAAACAAAAACAAACAAAACTCTATTTTTTATTATCTCTTAAAATAAAATTGAAAACATCTGCACGATTTTATATTTAACTTCTATTTTTTCTCTTTTTTCAATCATAAATTTCTATTATTTTGGAAATCTCGAAAAGCATATCTTATTTTTTAGAATCATTTTTCTAACAATTAAAAAAAATAAAATTGGTAATTAAAAATTCTCAATTAGTTTTCAAGAACCTCTGAAAAATTTATTCTCAAATTCTTAAGAATTTGAGAATAAATTTTTCAGAGGTTCTTGAAAACTAATTGAGAATTTTTAATTA
>JAGGUH010000068.1 GCA_021158645.1 bacterium
AAATCAAACCAAGTTGCATCTTGGTATAAAATTTAAAGAAAATTAAAAAACGAGAAAAACTTAAAAAATTTTAAAAATTAAAAAATAATAATCTTCAAATTAAAAAGCAATAGTTTTTAATTTTAAAAATGTTTATTTAAATGCTAATAGTTATATGTAAAATAAAATAGAATTCTTTAAAAAACAAATAACTTTGGCAAAATTATTAGAATTAATGTCTATAAATTTTATTGAAAATTATTAAAATTGCTTAAATTAAGAAAAATTATAAAATCTCATTATTTTTATTTTTACTATTTTTTGAAAAAAGTCGTCGAAAAGAAATGCTTTCTACAAGATTATAAATAACAGGAATCACTACAAGTGTTAATATAGTTGAAACTAACAATCCGCCAATTACGGTAATTGCCATCGGCCTTGTCATTTCTGATCCTTCTTGCTGTGTTAAAGCCATAGGCAGCATTCCAAATATAGTAGTTAAAGAAGTAATTAAAATTGGTCGAAGTCGGGTGGTGCCACCTTCAATTAAAGCATTCAATGTATCCATCCCTTTTTTGCGCAATTGATTAACATAATCAATTAAAACAATAGCATTATTTACCACAATGCCGGCAAGCATTATTATGCCTATAAAAGAAGGCAAAGACAATGTTTGATGGGCAACAAACAAAGCCCAGCCAACACCAATAAAAGCCAGTGGTATTTCAAACATTACAATAAGGGGATAAACTAATGATTCAAACTGTGAAGCCATTACCATATAAACTAATAGAATTGCTAAAATTAAAGCACCGCTTAATGTCTTAAAACTTTCTCGCATCTGTTTATATGAACCACCATATTCAATAAAATAACCAGTTGGCAACGAATAATCAGATAATTCTTTTTTGATGTCTTTAATGATACTACCTATGTCTCTTCCAACTGCATTCGCAGTAACTAAAACCACTCTGGATTGATCTTCTCGATCAATTTTAACAGGACCTCGCTTCTTTGATATTTTAGCCACCTGCTCTAATAAAATAGGTTTACCCAAAGAAGAAAAAATAGTGATTCTTTTTATATCTTCAATGTTTTGCCGATATTTAGGATTATACCGAACTCTAATATCAATTTCTTCTCCGTCTTGACGAAGTTTAGTGGCTACCACACCTTGCATAGAGTTTCTAATTGTAGTTCCGATTTGGCCCACAGAAAGCCCTAAATGAGCGGCTTTTTCCCGATCAACTTTGATGGCTATTTCTGGTTTGCTTTCAACTAAACTACTTTTAGCATCTCTTACTCCTTTTATTTTAGATATTTTTTTAACAATTTCATTGCCGATATTTTTTAATCGAGATAAATCTTTGCCAAAAACCTTTATTTCAATAGGACTGCCAGAACCAAGCATTTGTTGACTCATATCCATAAAATTAATTTCCATTCCTTTAATTTTAGGTAAATTTCTTCTAATTATCTCTTGAATTTCTTGACTTGACAATTGACGATTTTTTTTGTCTTTCAATTTAATCATAATAGTTGCTTCATTAACTTCAGCCGAACCAAAACCTACACCTACATCCATTTTTCCTTCTTCGCTTAAACCTCCAAAACTACTCTCACTACTCACATCTTTTAATTTCAAGATTACATCTTCTATTTGACCAACCACTTTGCTGGTTTCCTCCAAAGAAGTACCCGGAGGCATTTTTAATTGTAAAATCAACATTGGTCTATCGCCAAGTGGCATAAACTCAGTGCCAATAAAAGGAATCAAACCAAGTGATAATATCAACAATCCGATAGTAATTAAAATTGTTCTCTTTTGATGCTTAAAAGCCCAATTAAGAATTTTTCTATAATAGTTTAGAATTTTTTCAAATTTTTGACTACCTGAAGTTTTTTTATGCTCTTCGGTTGTTCTTTTTTTAAATATTTTTGAAGCCATCATTGGCACAATGGTTAAAGCAACAAATAAAGAAGCAAACAAAGCAAAAGAAACAGTTAAAGATAATCCTCGAGAAATTTGGCCTGCTATTCCACCTCCTAAAGTAAGAGGAAAAAATACGGCAATAGTTGTTAGGGTAGAAGCCGTAATTGCTAATCCGACTTCAGAAGCGCCTACCTTTGCCGCTTCTTTTTGTTCTTTTCCCTGCTCTAAATGCCGATAAATATTTTCTATTACTACAATGGCTGAATCTACCATCATTCCAATGCCTAAAGCCAAACCACCTAAAGTCATTATATTCAAAGTGTATCCAGCAATATATAAAGGAATAAAAGTAGCCAATAAAGATAAAGGAATAGCGGTAATAATAGCCAAAGTTGGTCGCCAATTTTTTAAAAACAAAAAAATAAGTAAACCGGCTAAAAGTCCGCCAATAATCCCGCTTTGTGTTACTGAACCAGTGGCTTTCCTAATAATTCTACTTTGATCAAAAACTAAATTAAACTCTATACCATTAGGCAAATTTTCTCTTAATTTTGGCAATTCCTTAATTACCCGATCAGCCACTTCTTTAGTATTACTGCCTGATTGTTTATTGACTAACAATAAAACACTTTCTTTTTTATTAGTCCGACTATAACTTCTTTTTTCTTTATAAGTATCTATTATTTCAGATACATCTTTAAGATAAACAGGAGTTCCTCCTTTTACACAAAGAACAGTGTTTTTGATTTCATTTAAATTTTCATATTTTCCGATAGTCCGTAAAGTAAATTCTTGGTTGCCTTCAATAATATGACCACCAGAGATATTAATGTTTTCTTGACGAAGTGCTTGAACAACTTGAGATTGAGTTAAATTGTAAGATTCTAATAATATTTTATTTAAACTAACTAAAATTTCTCTTTCTCGACCACCAATTATCTGAATCGAAGCAACTCCATCTAATCGTTCTAATTTATCTTTAACATTATCTTCTAAAAGGTGACGCAATTCTAAAGTATTTAAATTTTTTGAAGTCACTCCATAGCCCAAAATTGGCATTGCTCCAACATCGAATTTAACCACCAAAGGTCTATCAGCATCGGTTGGTAAAAAATCTTGAATTAAATCAAGTTTATCTCTTATATCTTGAGCAACTAAATCCAGATTATTCCCCCAATTAAATTCAACCATTACCACCGAAAGACCTTCTTGGGAAAAAGATTTAATTGACTTAACCCCTTTAATTGTGCCAACTGTATCTTCTATTGGTTTAGTTAAAAGTTCTTCAATGTCCTCCGAAGTTACTCCTGGATAAGTAGTCACAACTGAAACTACCGGATATTTAATTTCAGGTAGCAAATCCAAGCCAAGTTTGAAAAAAAACAGCCCACCTAAAACAACAATGATTAACGCAACCATTAAAATAGTTATTGGTCTCTCGACTGAAATATTTGTTAATTTCATAGAAGTTGTTTACCAAAAAAATCTAAAATCTAAAAAGTAAAAAGTAAAACCTACAACTAAAATAAATATAAGCGCAAAACGCAAAGTGCAAAGCGCAAAAGTACAACTTAAAGCACAAAGCAAATTCAAGTTAAAATCTCAAATCTCAAATGTCAAATCTCAAATCCACATCTAAAAAGTCAAATCTAACTTTTAATGCCAAATGTCAAAAAAATTCAAAATGACAATTCAAAATTTAAAAAGAATATCCCTCCCCCACCTTAATCCTCCCCCTCTCTCTGGGAGGGGGAGGAAATAGAAGGGGGTGAGCATTTTGAACATTTAAATTTTGGTTATTGTTTCGATCTTCGGATTTCGGATTTATTTACTTTTACGCTTTACGCTGTACCTTTGCGCTTTACACTTTACGCTTTGCGATTAAATTTGTAATTTATTGTTTTGGCATTTGGATTTTGGATTTGATTTGGCATTTGGATTTTGAC
>JAGGUH010000059.1 GCA_021158645.1 bacterium
TCATTTAAAATGTTAGATATAATTGCTTTTCAAAAAAGCGATAATGATTTTGCCCAAGAAATGCAAAAAGCAAAAGAAAAATTATTTAAAAATTTTAAACATATACCACAAGAAATGACAGAATTCACCACTTTCATTTCATGCTCATATCTTGATTAGAAAATACTGTCAATTTCGGATTTTTGTCGAATTCAGTTTTTTGCTAACTTCCAGCAATCCTAAACAACTTATAAACATTAGAGAAAACATTTCAATATTCTTAATTGTAAAGTCTTACAACGTTGTTTACAGTAAAAGAGGTTTTTTTTTAAAGGAAACATATGGTAGGATTAAGGAGAATAAAGGTCGAAAATGTCTTTAACTCCTAAAATCCTATCATATGCAATATCATTATAACGCAAAAACAAATATTCAGCAACGAAAAATTATTAAAGAGACAGATTCTCAATTTTCAACTCGAGATTTAGCTGATAGGTTCCAAGTATCTCATCAAACAATAGCGAAATGGAGAAAATCTGAACATTTAGAAGATAAAAGTTCAAGACCAAATAAAATCCATTATGCTTTATCAGAAGCAGAACAGAAAATTATCAGGAAAATCAGCGATCCAAAGCAACCTTACTTTTTTTATAAAAGATTAGAAAATACCAAAGAGAATATAATTTAAGCGATTTTATTAAAGTAGTAAGTTTTGAAATCAGGCCAAGTCAGGTTAATAATAAAAACTAATCAAGACAAGAATTAATCAAAAAAAGAAACAAAAAAAGATTAGTAAAAATGCCCATTATTATTCCAATAAAGATAGATTGTTTTTTTGATGTATTTAAGAACTTTCTTGAAAGCCAATAATTATGCCCTCCTAAAATTAGACTCTAAAGGAAACAAAAACGCCATGAAAAAGAACAGTACCAAAAATACCCTAAGAGTAGTGATGGGTCAAAGATGTGAGAAAAAATACTCTCGTCAACAGAATGAACTACCGGGTAGAAGGAGAATAATACAATCTGAATTAAGCCTCCTCCAGTCACTGCAGACAAAATATGAATAAGAAATCTTCGAATTCCGATTGGACTTTTCTTTTTTAGAATAAAATATCCAATACTAAGAATACAGACATTTAAGAAAAGATATACAAGAGTAATGCCTATATACTGTATTGATTTTTAGAACTCTTTGATTGGCCTTTAGAATTTCTTTACAAGAGTTTTGGTTTTAATTTTAACGATTTTTGTCTAAGTGTCAAAAACGTATCTTATCTTTCACAAGTTTAAATTCTCTTGGCTATAATAGTTCTGAAAACTTAACCTCAAATAAAATATTTCAACCTAGCACCACTTTGCTTAAAACGTTTCTTAGATAAGAGGAATAAAAAAGTCTTTTAGACTTTTTTGTCACACTTAATCAGGGTAAAAATGATGCTGGGTTGGAATATCGTTGGGTGGATTTCTTGAGGTTTGACAAAAAAGTTTAATTTTATAAAATAAAATTAAGATGATTGAAGTTTCAAAAATTTCAAAAATTATTGATCATACTAATTTGGAAAAAAATGCTAAAGAAGAAGATATTAAAAGAACTTGCCAAGAAGCAAGAGATTTTGGGTTTCGAGGAGTTTGTGTTTTTCCAAAATGGACAAAGTTAGTAAGTGAAGAACTTAAAGGTACTGAAATTAAGGTTGTAATTTTAATCGATCCTCCAATCGGAGATAGTCCAACTGAGAAAAAAATTGAAGAATCTTTAAGAGCAAAAGAAGATGGTGCTAGCGAAATAGATGTAGTAATGAATATCCCTTTATTTAAGCATGAAAAATTTGATCAAGTTTTAGAAGATTTAAAGCAAATCACTAAAATTCTTCCGACGAAAGTTATTATTGGAAGTGGTTATCTTACCGACCAAGAAATTGCTATTGCTTCAAGAATTGTTAAAGACGCTGGCGCTTTTTGTGTGAAAACAGCAACCTTTAAAGATCCGTTAGAACACCGAGAATTATCTGAAAAAATGCGACATTTGAAAATTATGAGAGAAAATGCTCCTGGCCTTTTAATAAAAGCAGCCGGAAAAATAAAAACTTTAGAAGATGCAAAGTTGGCTATTGAAAACGGAGCCGATATTATTGGCACAAGTTCTTCTCTGCAGATTATGGAAGAAATAAAATCTAAACAAGTTTAAAATGATTTAAAATATCAATGCTGGAAAACTATAAATTTCAGTTTTGGGATCTTTAAAACAAAAATAATTTAGACCGGCTTTTAAACATAAATTACCCAAGAATTCTTCTAAATTCCATCCAGTTTCTTTAGCAACTTGAGGTAAAAATAAAGATTGAAAAATTCCATACTTGATTAATACTCCTTCTTTTCCTAAATTGATTTTTTTCCAATCATCAATTTTTTTTAATTTTCCTAAAATAGAAATTTCTATTGAAATTTCATTAAGTTCTTCTTCTTTCAGAGGCAAAAATCTTGGATCGTTAAAAGCGGCTTCAAGAGCAGCGTAAATTATGCCTTGCTTTAAAGGATAAATTGGCTCCACAAATCCAATACAACCTCGGAGGGAGTTATTTTTTTTTAAAGTTACAAACACACCAAATTTTTTGGAAAAAATTTCTTTTTCTTTTAGTTTAATTTTTGGTACTTCTTTTTTCTTCAAAAAACTTTCAATTGCCTCTTTTGCTAATTTTTTTAATTCTTGTTTTTCTTTTTCACTTAAAGAAATCATAATTAAAAAAATAGATATTTTAGAAAATTTATAAAGATACAATAAAAAAACATAAGAAAATATCAATTTTTTATCAAACTTATTCTTATTTTAAAGATAATTAAAAATTGATTTCCGGGTTTAAATTTGTTTGCCGTTAATATTATAAACTTTTTAATGTTATATTACTATAAAAGCAATTTATATAACATTTGAAGTTTTACAAAATTAGGCAAAATTTCTGTTTTTAATTTTTTTAATCTTGCTTTAATTTTTTATTTTCTTGTTCTAACTTTTTAACTCTTGAATGATATTGAAGTTTTTTATAAATTTTTAGGGCTTTTTTAAAATAAGTTTTGGCTTTTTCAAAATTATTTTTTTCTTTAAAAATTTCTCCTAAAAGTTCAAGGGCTTCTGCTTCTTCTCTTTTCCATTTTCCTTCTCTGGAAACAATTAAAGAAAGTTCCGCCCACATTTGTGCTTCATCTATTTTGTTTTCTAATACTTTTAAATTTCCCATTCGATTGAGTAAGGCAGGAAGAGAATGCTTATAATAAAGGGTTGCTTTTAAAAGCGTCTCTTTTAGGATTTTTTCTGCCTTTTTGAATTTTTTAAATTCTTTACAGATATAGATATTTGCAATGTCTCCTAAAAGAGTAATTTCTTTTTCCAAAAACCCAATCTTTCTACAAAGTTTAAGACCTTCTTGATAGAATCTCAAAGATTCTTGAAATTTTCCTTTATCATAAAGAATGTTTCCTTTTACTGCTAAAGCCGAAATTTTAACTTTCAAAAAACTTTCATTTTTTGGAAATTTTTCGCAAATTTTTAAAATTTCTTCTATGTATTTTAATCCTTCCAAATCTCCTCTTTTATGAAATTTATTTACAAAATAACTGTATTTAGTTAAAAGATCGGCTAAAATTAATTTTTCTTTCAATTTTTCTGCTAATTTTAACCCTTTTTTGAAATATTTTTCGCTTTTTTTAATTTTTCCTAAATCTAAACAAATTCCAGAAAGAATTTTTATTGCTAAAAGTTTTTCTTTTTCTGAAGAAGATTTTTTTAAAAAATTTTCAAGAATTTTTTCGGCTTTTTTAAGGTTTTGCTCTTTATTTCTTAAATTTTTTACCTTTGTTAATAAAGTTGTTATTTCCATATTTTTTATTTTCCAACTGCAAAGTTTTATAACATTATTTGCAATAAAAAAATTTTTAAATTTTAAATAAAATTTTTGCTTCTTTTATTAAAGGATTGATTGCTTTTTCTGGAAGATTTAATTTTTTAGCCAATAATTTTTCATCTTCTTTTAAAAGATCTTTTACTAACATCATTCTTGCTCTTGCAAAAACATCTTTTAGGTGCCCTTTAAATGAACTTAAAATTGTAATTGGATAAAGATTTTTGCTTTCAATTAGATATTCTAATCCTTTATTTTTTGGATATCTCCAACCAAGAAGTTCTGTTTTTGTGCAATGAGCATATTTAATTGCCTGACTGGTAAATTTAGCATTAGTAACAAGCATTGCTTTTATTTGAAAATTTTTTGATTCTAATTTTTTAAAAATAGAACTTTTCTTGAGATCTAAGAAACGAGCATAATTTGACAGGGCAACTTGAAGGTCAATTTTTTCTCCACCTCTTGAATGATATTTACATTCGCCAATGTAAATTATTTTTTCTTTTTGGGCTAAAAAATCTATTTCATATTTTACCGGACAGGCACCATAAAGATATTGGTTAATTTTAACTTCAAAACTATTATTTTTTAGAACTTCGGCAATAAATTTTTCAAAAGGAAAACCAGTTGGTCCCAATTTTCTCATTGCTCTTTTAAGATTATATCTTAAAGCACTATATGGTTTTTCTTTCTGAAGAAGTTTTTTAACATTTTTAAAAATTTCAGAAGTTTTTATTCCCGGATAAATTTTTTTCTCAATTTCTTGGGCAATTTTTAAAGCCAACTTTTTTGAAGCCCCACTTCTTAAAGCCGATTGATAAACCTTTCTGAAAGAAAACGGTTCTTTTTCTCCAAAAGAATCAATAATATAAAAAGATTTTTTCATAATCAATTAATAAATATACCTTGAAATAAATTTATCATTTTTGTCAAAAAGTTCAATTTTGTTATGAAGTTTATTTAAAGAAAATTCACCTAAATAAAGATACCAAGCATCTTCAAAAAAATCTTTATCTTTTTGATGATTTTTTAGGCAAGAACTATAATTGAAATGGCTTTGGAGATAATCGACGCACTTTGAATCTCTTGAAATTTCGTAGTTTTTTTGCCAGTTTGGAATTTCGCAGTTTCTTAAATTTAAAATAAATTCTTGGCAGGTTTCTGAAAGATGAGAAATTTCTTCAATTTTTGGTTTTGGACAACGAGTATAAAAATTAGGAAAGAATTGAAAATTTTCTTTTAAATAACCCATACACTTATTTAAAAGAAAAGATTTTCCCAAAGGAGATTTTTCACCAATAAGATAAATTTTTTGATATTTTTTTGCAACAACATCTTCTTCTTTTGCTCCTTGTTTCCAAATTCTTGTTGCTTTTTTTATTTCTTTTTGGAATTTTTTTCCTTTAATTTTAAGACCAGTAAAATTAATTTTTTCATCTTTCTCTAAATTTTTTGTTCTCAAAACAATCACTGGAACATCAGACCATCTCCAAACATTTTCAATTTTAATTTTATCAAAATAACAGGAAGTATCTAAAAAGAAAATTCTTTGAGCCGGAGTTTTATCAATAACTTTGTCAGTTCTTGCTCGAACTAAAAATTTAAATTTTTTTATTTTTGGATCAAGTTTTATTTTTCGCCAGTTAAGATAGGTTTCTTGCCATTCTTTTTCTTGGGGTTCAAGTTTTGTTTCAAAATGGATTGTTTTTTTAATTTGTTCTTTTGAAACAATTTTTCCTTCAAACTCAAATTTAACAAAAATTGTATCTTTTAGGACTTCATTTTCTTTTGGACCGGAAATTATTTTTGTTTTTAGAAGATAGTTTTCTTTTGGAGGGGATTTAATTTCAGAACTTTTAGGAGAAGACCATTCTTTTTTTGGCAGGTTTTTTTCTAAATAATAGGATTTTTCTTTTCTTTCTTTTTCTTTTAAAATAAACTTTTCTCTCTCGATAGAAATTACTTGATAAACAAAATACCCCAAAAATCCTAAAAAAATAAAAAAACTAAGTTTCAATAAAAAATCTTTCATAGTTTCTTCAATTTTAATAATTATCTTAAAAATTTTCAATAAAAGATAATAAATTTAAAGTCAAAACCAAGATTTAAAAAACACTATATTTTTTTTATCGCAGGACTCCAAAATAAATTTAACCTTTAAGACATAAAACGAAGATACAAAAGTTACTTAAAAATTAACTGCTCATTTTTATTTGATATTCAACCTTTAAGAATTAAAACTTGTCCTTTTTAAATAAATCTAAAACAAACCTAATATATTATTGCGTAAATTTTTGCACTTAATATAATTAAAAACAATATCTTATAGTTTAAATTTTAAATCGGCTACAAAATAAAATAATTGATATAGTAATTTAAAATCAATCTAATTCCAAAATTTTTAAGTAAAAATAGAGTTTTTTTAATTATAATTACTTTTTTGTGGTCTTATTTTTTTCTTGTTTTTTTTCTTTGATAATTTTAATTCTAATAAATTTATTTAATAAAACGATCTTTATTTAAATCTATGTTTAATAGAAGTTTTGAAAAACCACCAAAGTTTTTAGCAAAAGAGAAAATTGAAAAAAAGAAAAAAGAAATCACTTTAGATTCTATAAGAGAATCTTTGCCATTAAAGGAAAAAACAAAACTTTATTTCAAAATTATTGCTTTATATGAAAAAGGACTTGAAGATCCTGATGAATTTATCCGCAGAGGTATAGCCAGAGCATTGGAAGGATTGGCTCCAATTAATCCACAATTATTCATCTCTTTATATGAAAAAGGTCTTGGAGATACTGATGAGTATGTTCGTGAATATGCAGCCCAATCTTTAAAAGGTTTTGCCAAAGTTAATCTAGAATTAGCAAGTTCTTTGTATAAAAAGGGATTTGAAGATTCTGATTCATTTGTTCGTGCAGGTACGGCTGATGCTTTAGAAGCATTAGCCCCAGTTAACCCAGAATTGTTTCTTTTTTTGTACGAAAAAGGTATCAAAGATTCTAATTTGTTTGTTCGCAGAGGTGCGGCTGAATCATTAAGATCTTTAGCCAAAGTTAATCAAAAATTATTTCTCTCTTTATATGAAAAAGGTCTTAAAGATTCTGATGAAATTGTTTGTTGGAGTGTATCTCGATCTTTGGCAAATTTGGTTCCAGTTAATCCAGAATTAGCCAGTTCTTTATATAAAAAGGGTTTTAAAAATCCTAACCCGTCTGTTCGCAGAGGCATAGCCGAGGCGTTAGAAGCATTAGCCCCAATCAATCAAAAGTTATTTCTTTCTTTATATGAAAAAGGTCTTAGAGATTCTGATGAATTTGTTTGTTTAAGGACATCTCGATCTTTAAGGGGTCTAGCCAAAGTTAATCCAGAGTTAGCAAGTTATTTATATAAAAGAGGATTTGAAGATTCTAACCAATTTGTCCGTAGAGGCACAGCCGATGCGTTAGAAGCGTTAGCCCCAGTTAACCCAGAATTATTTCTTTCTTTGTACGAAAAAGGCATCAAAGATTCTGATAAATTTATTTGTCTAAAAACAGCCCAATCTTTAAAAGGTTTTGCCAAAGTCAATCCAGAATTAGCAAGTTTTTTGTATAAAAGAGGATTTGAAGATTCTAACCAATTTGTCCGTAGAGGTACATCTGATGCTTTAGGAGCATTAGCCCTAATTAATCAAGAATTATTTTGCTCTTTATATGAAAAAGGTATTAAAGATCCTAGTGAATTTGTTTGCGGAGGTGCGGCTGAAGCATTAGGGTCTTTAGCCAAAGTTAATCAAAAATTATTTCTCTTTTTATATGAAAAAGGTCTTAAAGAAGCCAATGGTAGCCAATCCCGTATGCTTGTAGCACAAAATCTGATGATTCTATCTAAAGAAATTAAAATTTCTAACCAAGAGGCAACAGAAATAGTAAATCAAGAAACCTTAAAAAGTTTTATTAACACTTATGGACTTTCTTCTCGCAAGAAAGACAAAGAACTTTTTAGAACTGTTATCTTTTTATTCAAAAAAGAGATATCTCCATTTTTAGAAAGCAAAGAATTACCAAAAACTCTTAAGTATCATATCAAGTGTGGTTTAATAAAAACATTAACCAAAGAGGAACTTTTGGATTATTTTAAACAAGCAGTTATTGACTTTAATTTGGCTATAAAAAAAAGATCCAGAGAAAGCCAGAAAGAAGAAAGGTTGATTTTAGAATTTCTTTCTCTTTTGCCAATTTCCGAATCCTCTAATTATCTTGTTAGCCAGGCTAAAAAATTAATTCCTAAAATAGGCAATTTAAATAGTATTGAGATGAGAACTTTTAAATCTTTAGCCGATATCAATACTCGAATGGCTAATCGTTTTCTTTTAACAGTATTAGTTCAACCAGAATTAGATCTTCGAAGAAAAGAATATATTTTTCGCAAACTTGTTCAGAATAATGTTTTAGAAGAAGGCACTTTAGAGTATCTTGGAAAAAGCAAGGCAGAAAAAGAAAGATTTTTTAAAGCGATTAAAGAGTTCCGAGAATGTTTTCCTCAGATTATTCCTACTAAAAAGATTTTAGAGTTTTATTTGAAAAAAGGTTTTAGTATAACTGAGATTAAAGAAAAAGGGAATGAATTTAGAAAAAAGGATTTTACTTTTCCAGAATTGATTTCAAAATTAGCCAAAAACAAGGATTTATCTGCTATTTATTTTGCTCTTTTTCCCTCTCCTTATCGTTACGACAACATCCTTTCTTTTCAAAAATTTCAAAAGATTTTAGAAGAAGCAGAAGAATTAGAAGAAAATAATCAAATGGTTAAAGAGCGATTACGTTCTTTATGGAAAAAGAAAGGAAGAACTCCGGAGGAAATAGACCAATTTTTAGATTTTATTGTAAAAGGAGTGCCGGCTTCTGAAGAAATTATTCGAGGCAGGGAAAAAGAAGAGAAGGAAAAACTAAAAGAGATTTCTTTGGAAACGATTGGTAATTTGACCAGAAATTTTAGCAACCTTGAACCAATTTTCGCTTTAATCGGTCGCTTATACGGACTTTTAAAAAAAGAAAAAGAGAAATTAAAAATACTTCAAGAAAAGATTAAAAAAGCCGCTGACTATCTTGATCCTTCATCAAAAGCCGTTTTTGAAAAAGAAAATCTATCTCCTCTTTATCAAAAACTATATTTAGAATATCAAAAAATTTTAAAAGAAAGAGGAGAAAAGAAAATTTTATCTCAAGAAGAACTTTACCAGCAAGACCTAAATAAATTTTTAAATCTTTTACAAAAAGAAGACATCTTTACTTCAGAATTTTCCTTAAACCGTCAGAAAAAACCAAAAGAAATTATTGATTATGTTTCAAAAATAATTTTAAAGAGATTAAAAAAATACTCTAAAAAGCAAGGCGAAATTTCAGAAAAATTCCAAGTTATTATTGATGATTTAAAAAGAGAAATAAAAATTTCTTTAGAAAACTTAAAATTAAAAATAGAAACTAAACCTTTACGATTAACTTTTAAACATATTCCTAAAATTGACAAAAAAGAAACAAAACATCTTATTGAATTTATGAGAATTGGTGATGCTAGAGAATCTTGTATTGCTACTGATGGCACTGATTCCTGGACTATTCCTCATTATTTAAAAGATTTTGCAACATTAGGTTTTTTGATATTAGATCAAGATAAAGCAATTGGCCATATTATTGGTCATCTTGGCAGGGATAATTATGATAATTTAGTTTTGTTAGTTAATGGAGTTTATATCAAAGGCAACTATCCTTCTCAAGCAATCAGTCAGAGAGTTGCTTCGTATCTTGAGGATTTTGCTCAAAAAACTGGTCTTTCTGAAATTCTTATTGCCTTATCGCCTCATACAGACATTGTGCCTCCTGGCTACCGCAAAACTTCTCGTATTGTTCAAAGATTTCAAGGGACGATGGAGGATCTTTATTCTGACTTTGGGGCTCCAACAGGATATTTAGATTTGGTTGAATGTTACGAGAAAGTTAAAAAATGATTTTTCTTAAATAAAATTTTCAGAAGATAGTGCTAAAATTAAAAAAGATATTAAAGGATTTTAAAAAAATTATTTCTCTTTTAAAATTTTTTACTATTTTGCTGTAAATTTAATTCTCGTTATATTTTTTTTACAAAAAATTAAACAGCCCTTGTTGTAATGCAAATTGTAAGGCGGGATAATTCCGCCTTTTTTATTTTATATCGTTTTTATTGTAAAAGCGGTATGGGAATCTATTTTTTTTTGTATTTTTAATTTTATTTGATATACTAAAATATATGATTTCTAAAAAGGACTTTATAAAAATAAATGATTATCTTTGGGAGATTCCAAAATCTTTTAGGTCGGATATGAGAGTACCGGCACGGATTTATGTTTCTGAAAAGATGTTAGAAGATTGTTTTAGAGATGAATCAATTACCCAACTTATTAATACTACTACTCTTCCCGGAGTCGTAAAATATGCGATTGCTATGCCTGATGTTCACGAAGGATATGGTATGCCTATTGGAGGCGTGGTGGCGACAAGATATCCAGAAGGAGCAATTTCGCCTGGTGGAGTAGGAATGGATGAAAACTGCGGCGTAAGATTGCTAAAATCAGAATATAGCGAAAAAGAAATTAGGTCTTATTTAGATAAATTGGCAACTGAGATTCAAAAAGAAGTGCCTTCTGGGCTTGGGAAAGGAAGGCAGATAAAATTATCAATTAAAGAAATTAATAGAATTTTAGAAGGGGGAGTGCCTTATTTGGTTGAAAATGGTTATGGAGAAAAAGAAGATATTGAAAATTGCGAGCATCAAGGAAAAATGGAAATGGCAGATGCCAGTTGTATTTCTGAGAGAGCAAAAAATCGAGGCAGGGATCAAGTTGGTACGCTTGGAAGTGGAAATCATTTTGCAGAAATACAAAAAGTCGAAGAGATTTTTGATAAAGAAGTTGCTGAAATTTTTGGATTATTTAAAGATCAGATTGTAGTAATGATTCATACTGGTTCTCGCGGTCTTGGACATCAAAATTGCACTGATTATTTAAGAATTTTGATGCCAATTTATCCAAAATATGGAATAAAATTGCCGGATAAAGAACTTTGTTGCGTGCCGTTTAATTCTCCTGAAGGTCAAAAATTTTTTAAAGCAATGTCAGCGGCTTGTAATTTTGCTTGGGCAAATAGACATATGATAACTTTTTATGTTAGAAAATCTTGGCAAAAAATTTTAGGAAAAAATGCTAAATTAAAATTACTTTATGATGTAGCCCATAATATTGCTAAAATTGAAGATCATAAAATAGATGGCAGAAATATGAAATTAATTGTCCATCGAAAAGGAGCCACTCGGGCTTTTCCGGCTAATCATCCTGAAGTTCCTGAAAAATACAAAAAAGTTGGCCAGCCAGTTTTAATTCCTGGCACTATGGGCACGGCTTCTTATATTTGCGTTGGAACCGAAAAATCCAAAGAGGCATTTTGGAGCGTAAATCACGGAGCCGGTAGAACAATGTCTCGTCGCAAGGCAACAAGAATGGTTTCTGGAAAAGAAATGGTAGAAAATTTAAGGAGAAAGGGGATTATTGTTAAATGCTATTCTTGGAGAGGCATAGCAGAAGAAGCCCCAATTGCCTATAAAGATATTGATAGTGTTGTAGAAGTAGTGCATAATGCCGGGCTTTCTAAAAAAGTAGCAAAATTAAAACCGATAGCGGTAATTAAAGGAGAATAGTTGAAATTTAGAAAAATGTTGAGTATAATGAGTATAACTTTAAAAAATCTATTTTTTGGCGCCAGTAGCTCAGTGGTTAGAGCACAGGTCTTATAAACCTGGGGTCGCTGGTTCAAATCCAGCCTGGCGCAGTTTTTGCCAACTGCCAATTGCTAATTGCCAACTGCCAACTGCCAAATACCAACTGCTAACTGCCAACTGCTAAATGCCAAATGCCAACTGCCAACTGCTAAGCGTTAGCTTTGGAGGGTTGCGCCGAATTGGCTAAGGCACCGGTCTTGAAAACCGGCGGGCTTATGCCCTTGTGGGTTCGAGTCCCACACCCTCCGCTATTTTACAATTTCTACTTTTTTTAAAAAAGCATTGCTCTTTATTTTTATTCTCAAAAAAAGAAGAAAAAATTTGGCTAATGCTTTAATATGCAGAATAAGGTTTCTATATTTTAGAAAAAAGACATTAAAATCTAAACTATTCTAAAACTCACTGCTTTAAAAGCAGCAAGTTTTTAATTGAAAATTTTTCTAAAAAATATAAGATCTTAAAAAAGAGATAAAAATTACGTAACGAATTACGTAATTAATTACGTAATTAATTACGTAATTTATTACGTAATAAATTACGTAATTTATTTTATGGCAAAAAGAAAGACAATCATTTAGAAGCGACTAATAGAATCTCCAAATTATAATCTAAAACCAATAAAACAACCTATGCCAAAAAAACAAAAATTCTATCAAAAACCATTCACTCTTCACGATCTCCCAAAAGAAGAACGCCCCCGCGAACGCCTCAAAAAAGTCGGGGTAGATAATTTATCTTTAGGTGAACTTTTAGCACTAATAATTGAGAAAGGTAAAAAAGGAGAAAATGTTTTAACCATTGCCCAAAATTTAATTTCTCATTTTGGCAATTTAGAAAATATAAAAAAAGCGTCAATTGAAGAACTTTGTCAGGTTAAAGGAATTGGCTTTGCTACCGCTTGTAAATTAAAAGCATCTTTCAAATTAGGAGAAAAAGCCCAAATAACACCCACAAAATATGGGCAAAAAATTGAATCTCCAAAAGATGTTTTCAAACTTTTAAAAAATGATTTAGGAGACAAGAAAAAAGAGCACTTTAAAATTTTATCTTTAGATTCCAGAAATAAACTTATCAGCATTGATGATGTCTCCATTGGCACAATAAACGCCAA
>JAGGUH010000065.1 GCA_021158645.1 bacterium
ATCCGAAAAAATTTTTATTTAAAGGCGGGCAACAAATTTTTCTTTTTAAAAAGAAAGTTATTTTTGTAAGTTTTGTTTTTTGCTGATGCAAAAAAAATTTAATTTTATTTTTCATCTGCGTTTCGCACAGCAGGACAAGCGGGTTGTTTCTTTTGGTTCAAAGTAAAAGTGTTTGTTTTGTTTAATTTGCACAGTATTTATTTGAATTTTTTGCTTTATTGTTTTTCTTTACTACTTTGAATTTTTTGTTATCATTGTAATAGAAAAAGTATTGTATCTATTATAGAATTTGATACAAATAAGAGTTTAATGTATAGAAAAAAAGATCAAAAAATATCAAATGTTGAGAAAGAGTATATCTTAAATAAATTTCTTTTTTTTATAAGTAGTTTAATACTATCTATAGTTATTTTCTTCATAGGCAGACTTTTTGGAAATACGGGAACATTTATTGCTGTATTGATAATTTTAATTTTTATAGGAAGACAAACAGGAAACAGATTGTCAAAGTTTCTCATTTTTTCAAACACAACGGTAATGATTTTAATTGGTTCAATGTGGGGAGGAATAACTGCTTTATTACTTAGATTATTATTTTTATGGACTCGCCCCGGTACTATTTCAATTATAATTGGCTATGGGGCAGGACTTTATACTTCAACAATTAACTACGATGTTTTTATGAGGGATTCGAGATTGTCTGAACTATTTCCTGATAGATTAGAAGAAAATCAAGAAATAATGAATTTTGTTTCAATAATTAGTTTTATAGTATTATCTGTTGTTTTTCATTTTTTATTAAAGTAAAATTTTAATTGAATAATAGTGTGATATTACTTACAAGAAGTCAAAAATTTCAAAAAAAAGATCTTATAAATTATAATGGATAGAGTTATTTATAATAGATTGATTTACTATGAAACAAATAAACGATCTAAATTTAAAAAATTGGAAAAAATACAAAGATATTATTACAGATAGCCTTTGGATTATTGGTGAGCGGGACAAATCAGGATCTCATAGAGGCGATTATCATGGAAATTTTATCCCCCAAATACCAAATCAGTTAATGAGAAGATTTACTAAAAAAGGCGATGTTGTATTAGATACCTTTTTAGGAAGTGGAACGACTTTAATTGAATGTAAAAGACTAGGAAGAAATGGGATAGGAATTGAACTACTGCCAAAAGTTGCCGAAATTGCCAAACAAAGAGTTAGTCAGGAATCATTGTTTGATTCTAAAGTTTTTACTGAGATTCTCATCGCAGATAGTACAAAAGAAGAAACAAGACAGAATGTAGAGAAAATATTAAAATCCCAAGGAAGAAAAAATGTGCAGTTAATAATAATGCACCCGCCTTATCATGACATTATAAAATTTAGTGACAGACCTGACGATTTAAGTAATGCAAAATCAGTGGACGAGTTTTTAAAACTTTTCGGCAATGTAGTTTCTAATTTTTTAGACCTGTTGGAGAGAAAGCATTATTTAGCAGTAGTTATAGGTGATAAATATACTAATTCTGAATGGGTGCCGTTAGGATTTTTAACTATGCAGGAAGTATTAAACAGAGACGGATTAATACTCAAAAGTATTTTAGTAAAAAATATGGTAAATAATCGCGCAAAAAGAAACCAAGAACATCTATGGCGGTATAGAGCTTTGGTCGGTGGTTTTTATATTTTTCGCCACGAATATATTTTACTATTCCAAAAGAAATAAATATGTTAGTTTCCAAAAAAGAATTAGCCAATCTTAAATTGAGATCAATAAAATCAGATGATTTAAGAGAGTTAGCCGAATCTCTCGGTTTGCATACAAAAGGTACTGTTTCGGATTTAATTAAGAGATTGATTGATGTACCGCAAGATAAAATTGACGAATTTATAAAGAAAAAATACCGTAAATTGATAAAGGAGAGACAGAGATTAATTTCTGATGATAGTTTAAAAAGAGAACTTTTAAAGGTGAAAGATTTTAGATGGGGCGTTGTACAGGGACAATTGGACCAAAAAATTCAAACTGAATATGTAAGGAGATTTGTAAGATATGAGGAATTATTGCAAGGTGTTAAGAGCAAACTCCAAGATGATATTACTCATTATGTTATTGCTACTTGGTACAATCACTGGACTACTGTTTTAATAGAAGATCACATAAGCCAGCATCCAAGAGTAATACCTACCTTGAAAAATAATTTTGGCATTGATATATTTTTTGATAATCAGCCGTTTGATTTGAAAATTACTTATCTACCAAAAGATTTTACATTAGAACAGGCCCTAAAAGACCCAAAAGGTTTAATTACCTGGCTCTATGAAAATCAAGGAGCGCAAAGATTCGGAGCTGACAATCGCCTTTTCGTTGTGCTGGCAAGCAAAGATAATCTTGAAGAAAGTTGGAAACTAAAAAGAGATTTCGATTTTGTCTTTAGTGAAATTGATAAATTTTTTGATCAAGAATCGGTCTCAACAAAAGATGAAATTATCTTTAGTTTTAAGAAAAAAACTTACACAACGATTTCTAAAATTTTAATAGTTGCGAAATGATATGAAAAAATAAAATTTTAGAAAA
>JAGGUH010000080.1 GCA_021158645.1 bacterium
CTATGGGAAGGATAATTGGAGAAAATTTTCAGAAAAATTACAATCTAACTTTCAGATTTATAGTTAATGTTGTAAACTTTCGAATACTACAAAGATTACAATATGGATAATACTTAAAAATCTACAAAATTAGGATAAAAATATCTTTAATTTTTAATTATTTTGTAAGAGGTCTTATGATAATATCATATTAGGCCGATTTTTTAAACTTTACCCTTATATATCGTACAAACTCAATATGTATAATTGTCAACGAAACAAAAAAACTCGTCGGGTACATAAAATACGCCCCTTAAAAAGATTTATTGGCTTAACAAAAAGAGAGTGGAAAAATTAAAATTTTATCTTAAAATTAAGTTATAGTTGTCAACCGAAGAAGTATTTGAATTTTTACTCGAATATAATTTTATTTTCTTTTAGAGAAATTTTAATTTTTTTATTTTTTGAAATTCCTTCTTTTAAAAGTTTTCTTGATAAAGGAATTTCAATTTCTTGATAAATAACTCTTTTTATCTCCCGAGCCCCAAATTCAGGAAGATAACCCTTTTTTGCCAAAAACCTGATAACCTCTTTATCAACTTCAAAATCAATTCCTTGCCCTCTGGCTAAACTTTTTACTCTTTCAAGTTGAAGTTGGACAATTTTTTCAATATCCTCAAGTTTTAATGGATGAAAAATTATAATCTCATCAATTCGATTTAAAAATTCCGGTCGGAAATGACGATATAAAAGATGATTAATGTCATTTTTAATCTCATCAATTGGCCTTTTTTCTCTTAAAGCAGTCAAAATAATATCTGAACCAATATTGCTTGTAGCAATAATAATGGTATTAGTAAAATCAACTACTTTTCCTTTGCTATCAGTTAATCTTCCTTCGTCAAACACCTGAAGCAAAAGATTAAATACTTCCGGATGGGCTTTTTCAATTTCATCTAAAAGAACAATACTATAAGGTCGGGTTCTAACAGCATCAGTAAGTTGACCACCTTCCTCATAACCAATATAACCTGGCGGAGCCCCAATTAAACGAGCAATAGAATGTTTTTCCATATATTCGCTCATATCAATTCTAACCAAAGCAGTTTCATCTCCAAAAATTGCCCAAGATAAAGATTTCGCCAATTCAGTTTTTCCAACCCCAGTAGGACCTAAAAAAAGAAATGTTGCAATTGGACGATTTTTTTCTTTTAATCCAGCCCGAGCCACAAGCATCGCATTTGATATGGCTTCAATGGCTTCGTCTTGAGAAACAACTCTTTGTTTTAATTTTTCTTTTAACTTAAGAAATCTTTCTTTTTCCTCTAATGTCAATTCTCCAACCGGAATTCCAGTAAGTTTTGAAACAATAAAAGCAATATGTTCTGGCAAAACTTCCGGAGAAGTAGAAATTTTTTCTTTTTTCCATTTTGCTTTTATACCTTCTAATTCTTTTTTAATTGCCTCAATTTCTGCTTTGATTTCTTTAACTTTTTCTTTTTGCTTATGGGTTTTAGCATAATTTAAATCCCGTTCTAATTTTTTCAATTTTCCTTCTTTATCTTCAATTTCTTTTGGCAAAGAAAAAGCAAGAAGCGCCACTCGGCTTGCAGCTTGGTCCAACAAATCAATTGCTTTATCAGGAAGATGACGCGAAGTAAGATATTTTGATGAAAGTTCAACAGCCGCAATAATTGCTTTAGGAGAAATTTTTACTTTATGATGGGCTTCATATTTATCTTTTAAACCAAAAAGGATTTGAATTGTTTGCTCAACTGTTGGTTCTTCCACTAAAACGGGCTGGAATCTTCTCTCAAGAGCCGGATCTTTTTCGATGTATTTTCGATATTCGCCTAAAGTTGTCGCGCCAATCAAATGAATTTCTCCTCTTGCCAAATATGGTTTAATAGCATTTGAAAAATCAACTGCTCCCTCAGCAGCGCCAGCACCAACAATAGTATGAATTTCATCAATAAAGACAATTATGTTGTCTTTATTTTTAACAATTTCATCAATTACTTTTTTTAATCTTTCTTCAAACTCGCCCCGATATTTAGTTCCAGCAATTAAAGCATTTAAATTAAGTTGAATTAAACCTTTGTTTTTTAAAATATCAGGCACTTCTTCTTTAATAATTTTTTGGGCTAATCCCTCAACGATAGCAGTTTTTCCAACTCCGGGCTCACCAACTAAAACTGGATTGTTTTTGGTTCTTCTTAAAAGAACTTCAATTACCGTCTCGATTTCGTCATTTCTTCCAATTACCGGATCCAATTTTCCTTCTCTTGCGGCTTCAGTTAAATCAATGCTATATTTATCCAGATTTGGCGTTGATGAATAACGGGCTTTTTTTTCTTCTTTTGCACTTTTAACTATCTTTGGAAGCACTTTTCTTAATTTTTGAAATGTAATCCCAAATTTTTCTAATGCGTCTTTGGCAAAACTATCCTTTTCTTGAGATAAAGCCAAAAGCAAATGTTCGGGTCCAATATAATCTTGGCCAAACTCAGAAGCAATATAAAAAGAATTCTCTAAAACACTTTTGAGACGAGGCGAAATTTCAACTTCAGAAATTTCTTTTTCTTTTTTTGCTTCTCCTTTTAAAGCATTATATTCAATATAACCTTCAATATCTTTTGGATCAGCGCCAGAACCTTTAATTATTTCTTTTACCAATGAATCTTCTAAAATTGCCAAAAGTAAATGTTCGGTATCAACTTCGTCTCGACCAAAATTTAAAGCAATTTCAGCGGCTCTTTGTAAAAATTCTTTTGTTTGAGAAGAAATTAAACTCTCAAAATCAATTCGATCAACTTTCGGAGAAAAAAATTCATCAAAAATTGAACCAAATTCCTCTGGTTCATAATTGAAAAACTGCTTAAAGGGAGAAAAATCAAATCCAAAATCAGGTTTAGATTCTTTTCCTTCGAGTTTTCTTTTACAGAAATCACAAATATGGAGAATTTCTTTTTTCCCTTCGGCTAAATTAAAACGGGTAATAGTAGTTGTTGCTTTTCTTTTTTTACAAATATCACAAAGCATAATTGATAAAATTACAAATCACAAATTCAAAACGACAATTCAAAATTCAAAAAGAATATCCCTCCCCCACCTTAATCCTCCTCCTCCCTCTGGGAGGGGGAGGAAATAGGAGGGGGTGAGCATTTTGAACATTTGGATTTTGGTTATTGTTTCGAAATTCGGATTTCGAAATTATAACATTGTGAAAACTCGTTAACCCGTTAACTCGTTAATAAATAATAAAACAATAAATTAGATTTGTCATTTGACATTTGAAATTTGATATTTAGAGTTTGTTTCGAATTTTGAATTTTGGGATTTGGGATTTGTTTGTAATTTGGGATTTGTAATTTGTAATTTATTTTTTTGGCATTTGGATTTTGGATTTGATTTGGCATTTGGATTTTAGCATTTGGCATTAAAAATTTAAATTTAACTTTTTAGATGTGGATTTTAGATTTTACTTTTTAGATTTTAGATTTATTGATTTTAAATTTGTTTTGAATTTTGAATTTCGGTATGTGAATTTGTTTGTAATTTGTAATTTGTAATTTGGAATTTTTCAAATAATAAATATCTATTATATTATATTTCTTATTTTATTCTTTCCAATCAATAATTTCAAGATCTAAACTCTCTTTTCCCTGCCAATAATTTTTTTTCAATGAAACTACCAAATCAATATAAGAATCAGGTGAAATTTTTAAAGAGTCAAGCCCTTTTCTAAAACCAATAGCATCAAAATCCCAGCCAAAACAATTAACTTTTAACTTTAAATGATCTCCATTAGCGCCAACATTAAATACTTCTTTTACTTTAATGTGAGGCATCAAGAATATCGGAAGCGGATTCCCAACTCCAAATGGAGCCAGTTTATAGTAATACTCAAAAAATTTTTCGTTTAAATCTTGAGGAGAAATTTTAGCATCAATTTCAATTTTTGGAACAAGGTATTCGTCTAAAATTTGAGTTTCTGCAATTGAATTTAAAGTTTTCAAAAATAAATTTTTATATTGAGGCAAAATAGAAAAACCAGCCGCTTTTTTATGACCACCAAAATCAATAAAAATTTCAGGATGTTGCTTTTTAATTTGCCCTAATACTTCAACTAAATTAAACTCGTCAATGCTTCTTGCCGAACCTTTAATTTTAAACAACTCTTCACGCCATAAAAACACGGGCCGAAAATACTTTTCTCTTAATCTTGTTGCCAAAGGCGCAATAACTCCCAACTGCCACTTTGGAGAACCAAAACAAAGAATTTTAGGAAGTGGCTTTTTAATTTTTGCTTCAATCTCCTTTTCGGTTATTTCAACTTGTTTTTGTTTTTCTCTTGTTTTTTCATCTAATCTTTTTGCCAACCATTTTGCTTCTGTTTCAGAATCGGTTGTTAAAAGATGAAAAGATTCGTTTTGATATCCCGATTTTGAAGAAATGTTTATTCGAGGCGCTAAATAATAACCAATATGTTGGGCTTCTAATTTTTCAGGTAGATTGCAAATTTTTTTCAGTTCTTTTAAGCCAACTCTTTTTGTCTTCTCTAAAGTAATCAAGCCAAATTTGGTAAAAATTCTATTTTCATCTAAAAGTGGCATAAAATCAGCAACCGAAGAAATCGCCAGAAAATCAGCATTCCACTTTTCTAAACTTTCAAGATGAGGATAATTTAAAACTCTGGCAATTCCCTGAATTAACTTAAAAGCAACTCCAGCCCCAGAAAGCCCTTTAAATGGATAATTATCTTCTTTTAAGTGGGGATTTACAATTAAAGTATTAGGTAAATTTTGTTGAGGTAAATGATGATCCGAAATTATCACTTTAATATCTAATTTTTTAGCAAATTCAACTTCATCAATATCAGTAATGCCACAATCGCAAGTAACAATCAAATTAACACTTTCTTTTTTTAAAGTTTTAATCGCTTCTTCGGAAAGACCATAACCTTCTTTTTTTGACGGAATATAAACTAAAAAATTCTTAAAATCAATCCTTTTAAAAAAATCTTCGAACAAAGCGCCGCTACAACACCCATCAGCATCATAATCGCAAAAAATACAAATTTTTTTATTTTCTTTAATGTACCTTACAATCAATTGACTTGCCTCTTTTAAATGAGCCATTAAAAAAGGATCATAAATTTTTTTCCAAGAAGGATTTAAAAACTTTTCAATTTCATCTTTTTCCCTTAAATTCCGAGACCAAAAAATTTCTAAAATTGGTTTTGGATAATTTTTAAAAGAATTCAAAAATTCTTTTGGTACTTCTTTAAATTTTTCAATCCAAATTTTTTTAATATCCATATATCTTTTATCTTGATTGCCTAAATTTGCTTATTTTTACAAAAGCGCTGTAAATTCAATCTAATCAATTAGAATTTTATTTTTTTATAATATCTTTTATTCAAAAAATTTCAAACCTGCCCAAAGAAAAGTTCCTAAAATTAAAGTCGGAAAACATTCTAAAAGAAACGAAAAAAAAGATAAATTTTTTAAATTAAAAAAAGAACTTATTAAAATTTCTCCTAAAAAAATTAAAATCAATATCCCAAAAAGATTATTTTTTTCAAAAAATTTATGATAAATTAAGTAAAAAAAAGAGATTATAAAAATTCCTAACAAAAAAAACAAAAAGTGATTTCCAAAAAGATAATCGAAAACAAAGAAACCACCCGCTCCTAAAATTAAATACTCAAAAAAACTTAAATAATTCAAAGAAAAAACTAAAAATATCAAAAATAGATTAAAATGAAGATTAAAAACAAAAGAAACTCTATAAATTTCCAAAGAAATTACCAACAAAAGTAAAATTAAAAAAATAAAAAACTCCTTTAAAGAAACTTTGTTTAACTCCATATTTTTTAAAAATTTTTAATTTCTTTTCTCAAAAGAAATTTTTTTAAAGAAATCCCCCGATTATAACCTCCCAAACTTCCATCTTTTCTAATTACCCGATGACAAGGAATATTTTTGTCAAAATTTTTTGAAAGAATATTTCCAACCACTCGAGTCGCTTTTTTGTTTCCTGCAAGTTCGGCTACCTCTTGATAAGAAAGAATCTCGCCTTTTTTAATTTTAGAAACAATAAATAAAACTTTTTCTTTAAAAGAAAGTGTTTCAAATACTGGTTTAAAACTTTTTCGATGAATTTGAGAAGCATTAAACTTTTTTAATAAACTTAAATGTTTCTTTGTCGGATAACCTTTATGAATTTCAAATTGATAGCAAGGATATTTTTTGGCAATTTTCTTCATAAATCTATCTCGAACCACTTTGGCAACAATTGATGCTAAAGTAATGACAAAAATTTTTCTATCACCACCAACTACAGGAATTTGTCTAATTCTTAAATTCGGAATAGTTTGATTGCCATCGATAAAAAGAATCTCTGGAGGTTTTTCAAATTTTTTTAAAGAT
Organism: bacterium; assembly: GCA_021158645.1. Taxonomy (GTDB): domain Bacteria; phylum Patescibacteriota; class Minisyncoccia; order UBA6257; family JAGGUH01; genus JAGGUH01. The sequence continues at coordinate 6,414 of JAGGUH010000080.1, forward strand.
CTTTTCCAGGTCAAAATTGTTGCTTTCAAAATATTGATTTTATCAATTACTTTTGGAGAAACAAAACTATAAGCAAATTTAATTTCTTTTTGAAATTTTAGCCAATTAAAAATTTCTTCTCTTTCTTTTGGCTTTAGTTTTTTTGAATCTTTAAATTTTAAATTTGGTATTTTCAATTTACTGCCAGAAACTTTCATTAAAACAATGGCTCCAACAACCGGACCGGCTAAAGGTCCTCGGCCTGCCTCATCGGCTCCCCCAATAAAAATATCTTTTTCTTTTTTTCCTGTATGTCTCTTTATCATCACATTTTTTAACTGATATATAATTGAAGAAAAAAATTAACGGGAAAGAATTTTTAAAAAAACTTCTGGAGAAATTTTTACTTTCCCAAATTTTAAAAGTTTCTTTTTTCCCTCTCTTTGTTTTACTAAAAGTTTCTTTTTTCTCGAAAAATCACCTCCATACAAGGGAGCGGTAACATTTTTTTTCAAAGAAGGTAAAATCTCTTTAGCAACAATTTTTCCGTCTAAAGCACCTTGAATTATTACTGGAAATTGCTCTCTCTCTAAATTTTCTTTCAATTTTTTCACCAGTTCTTTTGCTTTTTGATATCCCTTATCTTTATGAACCAAAAAAGATAAAGCCGGCTGAAGTTCTTTTGCAACATAAATCTCTAATTTTTTAAGTTCTGATTCTTTGTATCCTAAAAAATAATAAGAAAAACTTCCAAAACCCATCGTTTTAGATTTCAAAACATCATCAAAATCAACAATAATTTCTGCTAATGGCGCTTCAAATTCAATTAAAAAATTATCTTTATCTAAATTTTTGGTATCAAGATATTTTAAACGATACTTTTCTTGCAAAGAAAAAACCTCATTTAAAAATTTAGCCGGAAGAAACACCTCTAATTTTACATAAGGTTCTAAAATTCTTTTGATTTCTCCCATAGAAGGCATTTTTGAAATATCAGAAATTTCAATTATTTCTCCATTTTTTAATTCTATTTGATAAAGAACTGTTGGTAAAGTAACAACGGTTTTAATTTGATATTCTTCTTTAAGACGAGCACAAACAATTTCTAAATGCAAAAGCCCTAAAAAACCAACCAAAAGTCCTCTTCCCAAAGTAGTGCTTATTTCTTGCCAAAACAAAGAACTATCATTTAAATGAAGTTTTTTAAAAGAAATAACTAAATTTTCATAATCATCAGGATTTTTAGGATATAAAGCCGCAAAAACAACTGGATTTGGCTTTTTAAAACCAGAGAGAATAAAAAGTTTTCTTTTATTTTGATAATCAGAAAAACCAACAATCGAATCGCCAATCAAAACTTTTTCCGGCTTTTTAATTCCAGTTGCAATCCAACCAATTTCGCCTGCTTTTAAACTTTTTTCCTCTACTTTTTGGGGTAAAAAATAGCCCAGTTTCTTGACCTCAAATTTTTCTTTTTGGTGATATAAAAAACAAACATCTTTCCTTCTAATTTCTCCTCCAAAAACTCTAATATGAACCACAACTCCTAAATGAGAGTCGTACTCGCTATCAAAAATTAAAGCCGATAAACCTTCTGCTTCTTTTGGTGGCGAAGGAATCTCTTCGATAATCCTTTTTAAAAGTCCTTTTACTCCAAAACCAGTTTTTGACGAAATCAAAGAAACTTTACTTGAAGAAACTCCAACTAAATCAGCCAAACCTTTTCTTTTCTCCTCCAAATCTTCAACGCTAAGATCGACTTTGTTTAAAACCGGAATTATTTTTAACTTTTCTTTTTTTGCAATCAAAAAATTTGATAAAGTTTGGGCTTGAATCCCCTTTTTGACATCCACTAAAAGAATGGCTCCTTCAACTGCTTTCATTGCTCGAGAAACTTCATAAGAAAAATCAACATGTCCCGGAGTATCAACCAAATTAAAAACAAAATGAGAGTCAAAAGTTTTAGGAACTTCCAAATTTAGCGATTTTAAATCAAATTCCATTCTTGCCGGTTGAAGTTTAATCGTAATTCCCTTTTCTCTTTCAAGTTTCATCATATCCAAAAATTGCTCCCTCATTTTTTCTTTGGGAATTGTTTTTGTAATTTCCAAAAAGCGATCGGCTAAAGTCGATTTTCCGTGATCAATATGAGAAATTATACAAAAATTTCTTATCTCCATTTAAAAACCCAATGTCTTCCTTAAATATCTTGCGGCATCTTCTGGTTTAATAGTTGAAATTTGAATCCCAGTACACAATTCGAAACCAGCCCAAATTGATGTTTTAGGATAAATTTCTAAATGCCAATGATAATAATCTCTTTTTTTTCCATCACAAGGAGCAGTATGAATAAAAAAATTATAAGAAGGATTGTTTAATGCTTTTTTCAAAGAAAAAAGAGCAACTTTAAGAACTTCGGCTAAAGATTTAATTTCGTCTTTGGAAATTTCCTCAAAATAACTCTGATGTTTTTTGGGATAAATTCTTAACTCAAAAGCAACCGTAGAAGCAAAAGGAGTTAAAACAACAAAATTTTCATTCTCGAAAATAATCCTTTCCTTTCCTTTTAAAGATTCTTTAAGCATTTCACAATGAATACATTTTTTATATTTTTTATAAAAATTCTCTGATCCTTTTAGAGAACGATTTAAATCAGGATCAATAACTGGCATCGCAATAATTTGAGAATGAGGATGAAAAATAGTCGCCCCGGCTTCTTTGCCCCAATTGGTAAAAATTGCCACATAATTTATAAAAGGATATTTTTTCAAATCTAAAAATCTTTCTTTGTAGGTCTCAATAATCCTAAAAATCTGGTTTTCATCTAAATCCGCAATCTGAAGATGATGATCCTTAAAAATAATCACTTCATGAAATCCAACACCATCAATTTTTTGATAAATTCCCTTTGTCTCTTTCTCTAAAGTCGTTCGAGGAAATAAAGCCGGATATTTATTGGAAACTGAAATTACTTGCCAATCCTCTGGAATTTTCTCTAAAGGCACCTCCCAACTACCCTTAATTTTATCTTCTTTAAGATAAACAAAAATTAGTTTTTGTTCTTTTAAAACTTTTAGATTACAAAAAGGACAACTCTTTGAAGAAGAAATTTTTTCTATTTTTCTTTTTTCTTTAAATTGATGAGGTCTCTTTGCTCTTCCGGTAGCAATAATTACCCAATCCAAAGAAACCGGATTTTGCCGAAACTCCGAAGGAATACTCTCTGTATTTTTTTCTTTTTTCATTCTTGATTTCATTGATATTTCTAAATTTTAAATTCCAAATAAAAACAATAAACAATTAATAATTTAAAAAATTCAAAATTCAAAACAAAAAAATCTAAAATCTAAAATCCACATCTAAAAAGTCAAATCTAACTTTTAATGCCAAATGTCAAAATCCAAATGTCAAATCAAATCCAAAATCCAAATGACAAAAAAATAAGTTCCAAATTTAAGCGCAAAGCGCAAAGCGCAAATATCTAATATCTAAATATTTAATATTTGTAAAAATTCGTCAAGTTTTGTTGACGGTTAGAGAATTTTTTTATCAATATACCAATATAGTAAAACTTCAAAAAAATTTTCCGAATTTTTCCGGAACCACTTACAGATAATTTTATAGAGTGTTTTTTCTCAAAAAACTTTCACTTTTTTTACCAAAAAAACTGTAAGCAATATTACAAAATTTTACAGATAACAAAATAATAATAATTCTTATTTTATTTTTGTATCAAAAACTCTTTTTTCTTCAACATTTCCCTTCCTTCTTTGGTCCAATTTCCATTTTTCCAGATTTCGATACTTCCTCGAACAATAATAGTGCCTTGGTTTTTAGAAGAAAAAGCAGATTTATCAAAAGTTCTTACTTCTCCTTTGATATTTAATTCCCCATCTTCCATTTTTCCTCCAGTATAATCCCCACAATCTCCTCCAATAATTATTCTTCCACCTCGCATTCTGTTTCCAGCCCAATCTCTACAATTTTCTTCTACATTTATTTCTCCTCCCTTCATTTTATATCCAGTCCAATTTCTACAACTTCCCTTAACATTTATTTTTCCTCCCTCCATTTCAAATCCAGTACCATCATTGCAATTTCCTTCAATAATTATTTTTCCACCTTGCATTTTCTCTCCGGTGTTCAATCCGCAACTACCTTCAATAGTTAAAAGTAGTTTTTTGGGGTTTTGATACCCCAAAAAATTAAGAAAAACTGGTATTTCTTCCACTTTAAGACAAACTTCAATTGGTTTAATATTTTCCAATTCAATGCCTTTATTTTCTTGAGATGAAATATGGTTTCTAATGTTTTTTTTCTAAAAAAGCAGAAAGAAAAAGACCTAAATCATCTCCAAAATATTCCCTCTCTTCAAACCTTTTCCAATCAAATTCTTTTAGAAATTTATTAGAGATGTCTTCTAAAAAGACAGGAGGAGTTTCAGGTAAAGAAAGAGAAGAAATAAAAGAAAAAACTTCATCAGCTTCCATTTTCTTAATCTCTTTTTCGTTTTCCTCCCAAAGTTTTTTCAATTCCTCAACCAATCTTTCGATTGTTTCAATTTTCTCCGCTTTTTTTCTCTATTCCTTCTTTCCAACTTCTTTAATCTTCTTCTCGCTTGATTTTTCTTTTCTTTCCTTAATAAGGGATTTTAAAAAAGACTCTTCTGGCATAATATAAAAAATAAAAATCCAAGTATGCCATCTAATTATTTCAACAATAAAACGGTTAGAATTGGATATAATTGTCTCCTCAACTACTTGACTAATAGTTGAGGAATTTCCAACCTTTATTTTCATCTAATTGAATTTTAGATAATTTTTGATAAGAGGTCAAATAATTTGTACCTTTATGCCTTCTATCTTATCATTAGTTTAAAATTGATAGGGTAAAATAATTAGCAATTGCGATTTGAGTTTTTTCTTTTTAAAAGTTTCTTTCTTTAAAAATTCTTTAAAATGATTTCTTTCTATAGTCAATCATCTATTCCTCTATTAGTAGTTTAGGATTTCGTAGCTTATAATCTCGAGACTCCTTGTACAGACCAGAGTGGGACCTCCTTCTATGCCAATAGCACGGATCTTCTTTCCTTGAAGTTCCCATAGTTCGTTTACCTTTTTGCCTACAATTGAATATCCTGGCCCATCAGATGGTTTTATTACTAATCCTGTCTCAAGGGGCCCCTGTCCAACTACTTTAATTATTCCAATCACCTCTATTGTTTTTTGTATTTCCTGATGTGTTTCCTGATGTATTTCCTGCGCCGGCAACTTACTTTTCAAAAAGACCGCAAAAATTATAACTATTATCCCAATTATTAGAATTAAACTTAAAATTTTTGATGTTTTGCTTAGTTTCATTAATGTTTTCCTCCTATTAATTTAATTTTTTCTCGCCAATGCCTCTCCTGCTTTTTCTCTATTAGCATCTTCATACTCTACCTCCCATTACTATCTATCCTGAATTTATTATATCAAGATAAACTTCTTCCTCAATTGCAGATTGGTCTAAACTATGAATTAGAGTCACTTTTACATTATAGAGAGACTCTTGTCCCTTATTTTCGACCTTTAATTTAAAAGTTTTTGTTAAAATTTCTATTCCCTTTTAGCAAGATCCTCTCTTTTTTGAAATTTTATCAGTTTAGTTTTCCAGTTAAATGAAAACTTGAAATTACTAAATCAAAAACATGCATAAAGTAAGATTCTTTAGGATCATCCTTTCTAAAGGACAGAAGAATCTTGTAAATTTTTTTATCTACTGAAAAATAAACAACTACATTTTTATAAAAAGAATCGGGACCTACTTCTCAAAGATATACATTCTTGATAGCTTCGATACCATTAACTTGAACGTTTTCCTTAGATAAAATGATAGTGTGTTTCAATTCTTCGGTTATAAATTCCGAAAGCGATTGCTTCGAAGAAGGAACCAAAGCCACTTTAATAAAAATCTCGGCTCCTCCTGCAGGAAGAATACCTCCATGATAGTATTGATCAGGAGAAACATTTGAAATATAAAAAGTGTCCATCTTTTTTCCCAAATTATGGAAATACCAACTTGAGGGATATTCAACAGTATATCTATAAGTCTTACTCTTAAAAACACTTTTCTCCTCCAAAAATTGAATTGAATTGCCATTTTTTACAGATTCTTCCATTTTTGGCGGTACACAATAAAATTGTGGTTTATTGCTAATGACTGGTATTGATATTCTCTGAGCCTTAAGGCCAAAACAACAATGTTGTCCCGGTTTTATTTCTTGCATCTCTCCAACACAATTGAAAAATAAATGAAAATATAAAAATCCGCCGATTAAAACAACTCC
>JAGGUH010000035.1 GCA_021158645.1 bacterium
GCTTTACGCTGTACCTTTGCGCTTTACACTTTACGCTTTGCGCTTAAATTTGTAATTTATTGTTTTGTCATTTGGATTTTGGATTTGATTTGGCATTTGGATTTTGACACTTGGCATTAAAAGTTAGATTTAACTTTTTAGATGTGAATTTTAGATTTTAGATTTAAAATTTAAGATTAAAAATTTTGAATTTTGAATTGTCATTTTGAATTTTGATTTTTGCATTTTGAATTTTTTTTGACATTTGGCATTAAAAGTTTAGATTTAAGATTTAAGATTTAAGATTTGGATTTGAGATTTGAGTTTTGAGATTTGAGATTTTATTATGTCCTATCTTATTTTAACAGACAAAAACTTTTCAGAGGAAGTTTTGAAAAGCCAAGAGATAGTTTTGGTTGATTTTTGGGCTGATTGGTGTTTTCCCTGTAAGATGATGGAACCTGTATTAGAAGAAATCAAAAATGAGTTTGGCGATAAAATAAAAATTGGCAAAGTTAATGTTGATGAAAATCCTTTAATTGCTTCAAGTTTTATGGTTAATGCCATTCCGGTTTTAATTTTGTTTAAAAATGGAAAAATAGTAGAGAAATTTACCGGAGTTCAGGCAAAAAAAGTCATTGAAGAAGCAATAAAAAAAATAATTAATGAAGGAGATTAAAAAAATTACAATTTTACCCGGATTTAACAAATTTGGGAAAAAGGAAAATTTTGAAAAAATCGATATTAAAAAAGGCGAGGTGATAGCAATTGTGGGTCCAACTGGTTCTGGAAAAAGCCAGTTGCTTTATGATATTGAAAAAATAGCCCAAAAAGATACTAAAAGTAAAAGAAAAATTTTAATCAATGGAAAAACGCCAGAAAAAGAATGGAGGTTTAATCCCAAAAGAAAATTAATCGCTTCTTTATCTCAAACAATGAATTTTTTAACTGATATGAGGGTAAGGGATTTTTTAAAACTTCATTTGGAATCAAGAGGCAAGAAGACAAGAAAAGGGTTAATTGAAGAAGTAATAAAAGAAGCAAATGAAATTACTGGCGAGGCAATTTCTCCGGAAATGAATTTATTGAATTTATCCGGAGGACAAAGTCGGGCTTTAATGGTTTCTGATATTGCTAATATCAGCACTTCTCCAGTCATTTTAATTGATGAAATAGAGAATGCTGGAATCAGAAAGGAAAAAGCAATTGAAGTTTTAATAGAAGAAAACAAAATAGTTTTAATTGTTACTCATGATCCTTGTTTGGCTTTAAGCGCTGATAAAAGATTGGTAATAAAAAATGGAGGTATTATAAAAATTATAGAAACTAGTTCAAAGGAAAAAGAAATCGCGAAACATCTTAATTGGATTGAAGGTTATAATTTAAAGATAAGAGAAAAAATAAGAAGAGGAGAAAAAATTGATAAGTTAGAAATTTATTGTAAAACTATCTAAAATTATGAAACTTATAATTTTTGCCGGCACACCCGGTTCTGGTAAAACTAGTATTATAAAATATATTATCAAAGAGTTAAAAAATAACTTTTCTCTTTTTTTTGCTAAATTTGATTGCCTAAAAACTTTTGACGATGAGTTTATTTCTGAAAAATATAAAATTCCTGCAGTTAAAAAATTGGCTGGAGAACTTTGTCCCGATCATTATACTGCCTTAGAAATTCCCAAAATCATAAAAGAAAACCAAGATAAAGATATTATTATTTTAGAAACCGCAGGATTATGCTTGCGTTGTTCTCCTTTTGTAAAAGAAGGATTGGGAATAAATGTTTTGGATATTACTTCAGGATCTCCTGATAGATATGGTCCTATTTTAACTCAAGCCGATATTGTGGCTATAAGCAAAGGAGATTTAGTTTCTCAAGCAGAAAGAGAAATTTTTAGAGCCAATGTTATCAAGGTTAATCCAAAAGCAAAGATAGTAGAAATAAATGGACTAACCGGAGAAGGAGCTATTGATATTGTAGAACATATAAATTCAACTTCTGAAATTAAAAAGAAAAAACTTACTTTAAAACATTCTATGCCTTCAGCAATTTGTGGCTATTGTTATGGAAATAAAATAATTGATGAAAAAGAGGTATATTCAAGATATCTTAAAGGAAAAGAATTAAAATCATCAGTTCCAAATTTAAATTGTGGAAAATGTGGTTTTAAATCTTGTAATGAATTTATTAGGGCAGTTTTAGATAATAAAGTAAAAAAAGGTCGATGTCCATTTATAAAAAAGAAATAATTTAAATACATATGCCTTGGGTAGATACAACAAAATGCATTGGTTGCGAAAAATGTGTAAAGATGTGCCCGGTGGGCGCTATTTCTATTAAAGATGGAAAGGCGTTTATCGATCAAGAAAAATGTATTAAATGTGGCTTGTGCAGAAAAATTTGTCCTCAAAATGCTATTAGACCAAATTCTGAAAATCCAGAGTTAAGAGAACATAGAAGAAGAGGTTAAAGATAAGAAAGCATAAGTTTAGAGGTGGATGAATTATGAGAGAAGAAATAAAGAAGTTATTAAAGGAATATGAAAAATATGCCAAAGAAAACGGTATTTGTTTGAATCCAGATAAAAAAGTTGTGGAGTTTTTGCTTAATGGGATTTTAGAAAAAGAAAAAAAATATGGAAAAAGATATTGTCCTTGTCGAAGAATTACTGGCAAAAAAGAAGAAAATGGAAAATTTATTTGTCCTTGCGTTTATTGTAAAAAAGAGATTGAAGAATACGGCCATTGCCACTGCTTTTTATTTTTAAAATGCGAAAAAAACAATAAATAAATTTTTTGATTGTTTGCGCTTTAAAATAAATGAAAGAAAAAAGAAAAAAATTATTATTATGCAAGTAATTTTTTTAATTTTTCTTTTCCTTTGCTATTTAGCAGGTGAAAAACAAATTAATGGTAAAATTTATTAACAATATTTTTAAAATAAAATAAAAATAATATGAGAAAATCAATTTTATTTTTTATTCCAATAATATTATTTGCTGTTTTTATTGGTATTGGTTTAAAACAAAGCATATTTGGGGCTTTTGAAAATGCATCAGAAAATGTTTCACCTTCTTTTCCCAGTTCTAAGGGATGTAAAAATTTATGCGGAGATGGAATTTGTCAAGAGATAACTTGTATGGCTATTGGTTGTCCTTGCCCAGAAACTCCGAAAACCTGTCCTGAGGATTGCGGTGGCTCAAAAGATTTAAAACAAAAATGCACTCCTGAAGGAGAAAAAATGTATTTTGGAAAATCTTCTTGTTGCCCGGGATTGGTTCCTGTTCCAGTAATGGAATTAATCTGTCTCTTATACACATCA
>JAGGUH010000072.1 GCA_021158645.1 bacterium
GATAAAATTCAAGCAGCGCGAAGATTTTATAACGGAAATGTAAGAGATTTTAATATCAAAATTGAAAGTTTTCCATCAAATATCATTGCAAAAATTTTTAACTTCAAAAAAGTTGAATTTTTTGAAATCGAAGAAGAAGCAGAAAAAGTTGTTCCTAAATTAAAATTTTGATAATTAATAAATTTTATTGATGATTTCTTTTATTGAATTTATTTTTATGTTATTATTAGCAATAGGGGCTGATATTTTGGAAATAATTGCAACTTTTTGCTTGCCAATTCCAGTAATTGGAATTGTTTTTTGGGGTTTTATTTATTTTTTTGGCTTGATAATTTCGTTAATTTTGAATTTATGGATTTTTTTAAAAGGCGCCAAAATTTTTTGGAACTTTTCGATGTCAATTATTGATGGAATTAGTACTGGTTTTCTTCCAGCAAGAACACTTGGAATTATTTTAACATATCTTGTTTCAAAAAAAGATGTTTCTCGAGTTATTTTGAAAGAAAAATGAAAAAGAATCTAATAAAAATTTTTATTATTGGATTTTTGATGCTGGCAAATTTTTCTTTGGTTAGGGCTCAAGAAGAAAAATATTCTATTTATTTAACTTGGAAAACCGAAACTTTTTCTGAAGTTGATTATCAAGGGAAAAATTTACCAGTAGTTGATAGCAAGGTTTATGTCTCGGCTCAAATTTTTGACAAAAAAGGAAGAAAAATAGACCCAAACCAATTTGTATTTTATTGGGAAATAAATTTTGACGATAAATTTTTTGATTACCTCAAAGATGATTTTTTTAAACCAATGGTTGGAAGGAATAAAATCTGTTTTCGGGCTTCAAAAATTGGTTTCTCTCCTTATAAAGTGAAATTAACAATTCAAAAACAAAACTATCTTCAAAGAAAATTTTTAGAGATTCCTTACTTAAGCCCAGAAATTGTTATTGTGCCTCAAGGAAAAAAAGTTTCTTTAGAAAAAATATCTTTAAAACCGACAATGAATTTTTCTTTAAAAAAATACTTTTTTTCTAATTTAAATTATCTTGATGTTGTTTGGTATTTAGATAAAAAAAGAACCAAAGGTAAAGCCGAAAATCCTTTTTCTCTTACTTTAGAATTTTATCCTAATCTTCCTAATGGAAAAGAATTTTATTTGTATGCTGAATGTATTAATAAAAGAAATCGGCTTCAAAGAGCAAGAACTGGTCCGATTAAAATTATTAAAGAATGATTAAAAAAATATTTATCACAACTTTGTTTGGAATAATTTTGCTTAATTTTTTTATTATTGGCAGTGTTTTTGCTGATGGTGGGGGTTATAAAATTTCAGTAGGTTTGCCCGGGGTTCCAAAGGGAACTGAAATTAAAGACCCATCTCAATATATTGAAATTTTGTTTAAAACAGGGCTTGGAGTTGCTGGAGTTTTAGGTTTGGTTTTTCTTTTATATGCAGCAGTTTTATATAGTATTAGTGCTTCAACTGGTAATCTTCAAAAACAAAGCGAAGCAAAGGAAAGAATTTTTTCGGTTTTTTTAGGATTAGGGCTTTTGCTTTTAAGTTATTTAATTTTATATACAATCAATCCAGATTTAGTGAAATTAAAAATACCTGAAATGAAAGTTGAAAGTGGTGGAGGCAATAATGGAGGCAATAATGGAGGCAACGGTGCCGAAAAACCAAGATATTCAGTTTGTGCTTGGGCTTGCAAAAGCAATGGTTGTGGTAATTATGAACGAGTTGGATATGTTTTGGCAGATCAGTGGTGCCAGAACAACCAATGCACTAATGCAAATGCTAAAGAAATGTGTAAAACATGTGCTCAAAATCATTCCTGTAAAGATCGCTGCAAGAAGCCAAACTCTCAAGAATGTCAAAATTGTATTGGAAATCATTGTCTCAATCCAATTATCCAAGTAGTTTGTTGCGGTCAACCTATTTCTAATCCTTAAATTTAGTATGAAAAAATACTTTTTTCCTATTGCTATTGTTATTTTAGGAATTACTCTTTTTATTGGAGTTTGGTATCTGTTTTTTGGAGGCAATAAAGAAAAAAAAGAGATTGTCAAATCTTCTTCTTTAGGTAAAGAAATTTTGTCAGAAGATAACAAAGTTTTAGAGACAAATTTAGTTAAAATAAATAAAACTGATGCTTTAGGTTATTTTAAAAAAGATGGCAATCTTTATTATTTTGACAATTTAGGGAATTTATTTTTCTATGATTTAGATTCGGGTCAATTATTTCAAGAAGAAGGAGTTAAGTTTCAAAATTTAGTTGGTTTTAAAACTTCTTTTGATAAAAAGAAATTAATTTTAATTTGGCAGGAAAACGGCAGAAAGAAATTTTCATTATTTGATTTAAATTCAAAGAAGACAACCTTGATTCCTGAAGTTGAGGTGGTGAATTTTTCTTTATTTGATTCTAATAAAGGAGTTATTTTTAAACAAGAAAAAGGAAAAAGTTCTTTAATTGGAGAAATTGATTTTTCAAAAAATTTGATTAGACCGTTATATAAAATTGATGCTTATGATTTGTTGGTTTATTTTCCAAAGAAAGATTTGATTGTTTTTTCAGATCGGCCAAGCGGTTTTGTTAAAAGTTCGGTTTTCTTTTTGGATTTAAACACAGGAAGGGTAAAAAATTTATTAGAGGACGAACTAAAAACGAGTTTAATAGAACCAAAGGGAGTTATGATAAAATTTTTTGGAGATAAATATTTTTTAGTTGCTATTCCTTCTTTAAAAAAATTAAATCTTTTCTCAGAGGATAAAAAATTACTTTTTAATTTTAACTTTTTCACTTTTCCTGAAAAATGCCAAAAAGATAAAAATTATTTAATTTGTGCTGTTCCTTTGGATGTTAAAAAAGGGTTGACTTTACCTGATGATTGGTATCAGGGAAAACTTAATTTCCCCGAAGCAATTTATAAAATTAATTTGGAAACTGGTTTTAAGGAAAAAATTTATGAGACCGAGATTTCAGATATTGTAGATATTGAAGTTCTTTCAGAAAATAAAATTTCTTTTTTTGACCGAGTCACGGCTTCAATTTATACTTTAGTTTACTAAAAATGTTTAATTGGTTATTTGATTATCAAAAAAGGTATTTAAAAAAAATTAAGCCCATTATTGAAAAAATTAATTCTCTTGAGGCAAAATTTGAAAAACTTTCTAATTTAGAAATTAAAGATACAACTTCTAAATTTAAAGAAAGGATAGCCAATGGGGAAAGTTTAGATGATTTATTACCAGAAATTTTTGCTTTGGTAAGAGAGTCATCAAAAAGAACTTTGGGACAGAGACATTTTGATGTTCAAATGATAGCCGGAGTTGCAATGCACCAAGGAAAAATTGCCCAGATGCTTACTGGAGAAGGAAAAACATTAGCAGCAACTTTACCGGCTTTTTTAAATTGCTTAACCGGAAAGGGTGTTCATATTGTTACTGTTAATGATTATTTGGCTCAAAGAGATGCAGTTTGGATGGGGCAAATTTATGATGCTTTGGGAGCAAAAGTTGCTTGTTTGGTTCATGAAGCCGCATTTTTATATGATCCAAAATATCAAAAAGAAAGATTGGAGGAACTTGATAAAGAGAGAGATCTTTTAGGAGGTTTTAAAGTTATTAAAAGTTTTTTAAAGCCCGTTTCTCGAAAGGAGGCATATCGGGCTGATATTATTTATGGCACAAACCATGAATTTGGCTTTGATTATTTAAGAGAACATATGGTTTATGATTTAAACCAAGAAATCCAAAGGGATCTTTATTTTGCCATTATTGATGAAATTGATTCAATTTTAATTGATGAAGCAAGAACGCCTTTAATTATTACTCAGCCCGATGTTAAATCCTCAAAATACTATCAAGAGTTTGCGAAAATTGTGGCTTATCTAAAAGAAGATCAGGATTATGAAATTGATGAGAAGTTAAGAAGCGTTTCTATTACTCCAAAAGGTTTGAGAAAGGTAGAAAAAATGCTTGGGGTTGATAATTTGTATTCTTTTAAAAACTTTCATTTAGTTCATTATTTAGACGAGGCATTAAGAGCATATGCTTTATTTAAAAAAGATCGGGATTATGTAGTGAAAAACAATGAAGTAATTATTGTTGATGAATTTACTGGAAGGTTGATGTATGGGAGAAGGTTTTCTGGTGGTCTTCATCAAGCCATTGAGGCAAAAGAAGGTTTAGTGCCAAAAGCCGAAGCAAAAATTTTAGGGACAATCACGCTTCAAAATTATTTTAAAAAATACCAAAAATTAGCCGGAATGACTGGAACTGCAATTCAGGCGGCAGAGGAATTCGATAAAATTTATAATCTGGATGTTATTTGTATTCCTCCGAATAAACCAATGATAAGAGTTGATTTGCCTGACTTGGTGTTCTTAACTAAAGAAATAAAGTTTAAAAAAATTGTGGAGAAAATTAAAGAATGTTTCGAAAAAGGACAACCGGTTTTAGTTGGTACTCGATCGATTGAAGTTAACGAACATTTATCTTGGCTTTTAAGTCAATCTGGTATTCCGCATCAAGTTTTAAATGCAAAAAACCATGAAAAAGAAGGCGCCATTATTGCTCAAGCCGGAAAAAAGGGAGCCATAACTGTGGCTACGAATATGGCTGGTCGAGGTGTTGATATTATTTTGGGTGGCAATCCGCCTGATCCCAAAGAAGCTGAGGAAATTAAAAAATTGGGCGGTCTTTTTGTTTTAGGCACTGAAAGACATGAATCTAGAAGAATTGACGATCAACTTCGAGGTCGAAGCGGAAGGCAGGGTGATCCCGGAACTACTCAATTTTATTTGTCTTTAGAAGATGACCTTTTAAGAATTTTTGGAGGTGAAAAAATTAAAAATTTAGTAAAAAAACTTAATTTACCAGAAGAAGAACCAATTTCTTCAAGGTTTATTACAAAAGTAATTGAAGAGGCACAAAAAAAGGTAGAAGGAATGAACTTTGATATTCGAAAACATACTTTAGAATACGATCAAGTTTTAGAACTTCAACGGGAGGCATTTTATAAAAAAAGAAAGGAAATTTTAAAGGAAACCAATTTTTTTGAGTTTTTAGAAAAAATTATCAAAAAAATTAGTCAAAATTTAGAAAGTTATTTTCCTTCAAAAGAAACCTTAACAAATTTTTTAGTAAATCTTGGAATAGAAGAAAAAGGAAATAATAACTTAAAAGGTTTTATTTTAGAGTTTTTTGAGAAAAAGTTTCAATCTATTGAAGATATCAATCAAAAAATAAAAATAATTTCCTTATCAATTTTGGACTTTTTATGGAGCAAGCACTTAGAAGATTTAGAAGCATTAAAAGAATCAGTAAGAATTAGGGCTTATGGAGCAAAAGACCCTTTATCTGAATATAAAATTGAAGCAAAAAAATTATGGCAAGGATTTTTTGACAATTTTGAATTTTTATTATTTCAAGCATTTTTTGGATTAAAGGAAAACGATACTGAGATTTTTACTGAAACTAAAAATTCTCCTCAAATATCTTATCAACCAAAAGGAAAAAAGAAAATTGGCAGAAACGATCCTTGTCCTTGTGGTTCTGGAAAGAAATATAAACATTGTTGCGGTAGAAACGAGGCATAAAAGAATAAAATATAATTTGGTTTTTTCTTTATGCTTCTTCTTTTTCGAATTTTTCCTTTTGAACTTCATCAATATCTTTTAATAATTTTATTATCTCAGCTACATGTTCTTTTTCTTCATTAAGGATATGAGTTAAAAGTTCTTTTATTTTTTGATTCTGGGTTTCTTCAATATGTTTTTGATATTGATTGATTGCTTCTAATTCTCCTATTAGATCTTCTCTTAAATTTTTTAAATCTTTTAAATTCATAAAGGTTAAATGCAAAATAAAAGCGAAAAGTTATTCTTTAAATAATTTTTGAAGTTTTTCGACCTTTAATTAATTTTTGAAAGATAATTTTTTAATTATTTTTGATTTTTTTAAAAGAAAAGTTTCATTAAATTTAAGTATTTTTCAACTTTCTCAAAACAGAAAAGCAGGATAAAGAAGTTATCCTGCTAAGGTTTAATTATTTCTTTAGTTGTTTATTTAAAATTGCATATCCTTGTCTTAATGCTAAAAAATAAGTGTATTTAGAGGGATAACAATCCCCAAAGCTTTTTTCACATTCTATAGCGGTTAAGATTAATTTCAGTCTTTTAGTGGGTGTAAAAGTAAAAGTATATCCTCCTTTTTTGATTTTTATTCTTCTTGTATTTACTTTTGTTTTAAACATTTTTGTGCCTCCTTTTATTTTTAATTTCCTAATTCTAATTATATTGATTTTTATAAAAAGTCAATCTTTAGTTGGCTCTCCACCAATTTTGGTGGTAAATTTTTCAAAAATTTCAATCTATATCTATCTAAATTTTAAATTTTTACAGAATTAGAATTTTTTAAAAAAATTTTAAAAAAACATCTTTTAGAAATTCAAAAATTTAAGGAA
>JAGGUH010000039.1 GCA_021158645.1 bacterium
ATAGTGATGGTGAGGATTAAGGTGAGAGAAGGATATTTTTTTTGAATTTTGAATTGTCATTTTGAATTTTGATTTTTGATATTTGATTTTTGATTTAACTTTGTTTTGGATTTAGGATTTCGGATTTAGAATTTTTAATATTGGATTCGTTAATAAAACAATATAATTATTTTTTAAACTTTTTCAAATTTTGAGTTATCCACATTTTTTCAACAATTTATTAATTTGTCAATATTGAAAAAAAAATTAAACTTCAATTATAATTAAACAATGTTTAAAAAAATTTCTTTATTCTTTACTAAAAAAAATTTTTATCAACAAGTAATTTTAAAAAAAGAAATTGAGAATTTTTTAAAAAAACAAAAAATCGAAGATCAAACAGAAATAAAACCAATAAAAAATAAAATTAAAATTTTCTGCAAAGATCCGGCAACTTTTCATTTTCTAAAATTAAAAGAAAGAAACTTTAAAAAAATTTTAAAAAACTTTCCTTCATTCGAAGTTTTAATTTCTTTACACTAAAAATTAATTATGAATTTTTCTATCCTTTGGCAAAAGGTTCTTTCGGAAATAGAAATACAAACCTCAAAAGCCAATTTTCAAACATGGTTAAAAAATTCCGATCTAAGAAAAATCAATGAAGGAATTGCAATTATTGCAGTTTCTTCAAATTTTGCCAAAGAATGGATTGAAAATAAATATCATAAGTTAATTTTAAAATCATTGAGAAGTTTAATTCCAAATATTAAAACTATTGAATATATTATTGATACTAACTTAACTCAACCAGTTTTTAAAGAAAAAGAAAACAATTTAAAAGATTTTCAATTATCATTCCCCGAAGTAAAAATCGATTTTGAAACAGGACTTAATTCTCGGTATCAATTTGAAAATTTTATTGTTGGTCCCTCTAATGAATTAGCAGTAGCGGCTTCGCTTGCTGTAACTGAAAACCCGGGAATAAAATATAACCCCTTGTTTGTTTATGGCGGAGTAGGATTAGGTAAAACACATCTAATTCAAGCAACTGGAAATACAATTAAAAACAAATTTAAAAATAAAAAAATAAAATATCTTAGTTCAGAAAAATTTACAAATGAAGTAATTGAAGCAATTAGATTTAAAAATACAAAGAGTTTTCGAGAAAAATATCGAAACATTGATGTTTTAATAATTGATGATATTCAATTTATTTCTGGAAAAGAAACTACTCAAATGGAATTTTTCCATACTTTCAATGAGTTATATGGTTTAAATAAACAAATTATCATTTCTTCTGATCGTCCTCCATCCGCCCTACCAGAAATAGAAGAAAGATTAAAATCAAGATTTGAGGGTGGAATGATTGCTGATATTACTAAACCAGAATTTGAAACAAGAGTTGCCATTTTGCATCAAAAAATGAAAGAAAAAAGATATTTCTTACCAGAAGAAATTGTAGAACTTTTAGCAAAAAAAATTCAAGATAATATCAGAAATTTAGAGGGAGGATTAAATTTGGTAGTAAATTCTTTAAAATATCAAAAACTTCTTCCAACTAAAAAAAATGTAGAAAAAATTCTTGAAAAAATATTCCAACCAAAAAAAACTATTAATTTTAAGAAAATTTTAAACACAGTTTCAGAATTTTACGATTTAAATCCAGATCAAATTTTTTCTAAATGTAGAAAAAAAGAATTAGTAAAACCAAGACAAATCATTATGTATCTTTTAAAAGAAGAATTAGGATTTGCTTATTCAACAATTGCTGAAAAATTAGGTAATCGAGATCACACAACAGTTCTTTATGCTTGTCAAAAAATCTCAAAAGAAATCCAGAAAAACCCCTTTTTTGAAGAAGAAATTAATCAAATCAAAAGCCGACTTTGTAAATAAATAATACAAACAAATAATGTAGAAAACTTGTGGATAAGTTAAAATTGATTTTTTTAAAAAATCAATTAACCTTTAATAAAAGTTTAATTACTTGTTGATAATTTAATTGAAAATTTTAAACTTACTCTTCGACTTTTAAAAAATTAACTATTTTTCCAAAAATTTTCCAATAATTTTTCATTTAAAAAAATAAATAATAAATTTATTTTTTTAAAAAATTTCAATTTTTTCATTTTACTACTACTATGAAGTTTTTTATATTAAAAGAAAATATTAAGAAAGCAGTATTAATAGTGAGTAGAGCAACTTCTATTGGTGGAAATTTACCAATTTTAAAAAACATTTTATTTAAAAAGGAAGGTGATTATTTAACTCTTTCAGCGACCGATTTAGAAATTGCAATTAATTCTTGGATTCCTTTGAAAATTAAAGAAAATTTTTCTCCTTTAGTGATTCCAGGAAATATTTTAGCAGATGTTTTAAATTTAATTCCAGATGAAAAAATTGAAATTGAATTTAAAAAAGAAAAAATAATTTTAAGAAGTAAAAATTTTGAAACAAAAATTAATTCTCAAAATGCTTCTGATTTTCCTATTCTTCCAAAAATAAAAAAAGAAAATCCGATAAAAATTGATATTCAAATTTTAAAAAATGCTTTGAATTCGGTAATTGGGGCAACTTCAGTTACTTCAGTTCGTTCAGATCTTACAGGAATTTTATTTTATTTAAACAAAGAAAATTTAAAGTTTGTTGCTACTGATAGTTTTCGCTTGGCTCAAAAAATTATTGATAAAAATTTTTATCAAACAAAAACAAAAGAAGAAGTAAAACTTTTAATTCCTAAAAAAACCATTCAAGAATTAATTAAAATTATTGATTTGTTTGATAATTTATCTTTTTTGGATATTTATTTTGATCCTAATCAAATTATTTTTGATTTTCAAAATACAATTTTAATTTCTCGTTTAATTAATGCTTCTTTTCCTGAATATCAAGAAATTATTCCTAAAAAATTTGATACTCAAATAGTTGTTTCTAAAGAAAAATTAATTTCAGGAATAAAATTATCATCACTTTTTTCTTCAAGAATTAATGATTTAAAATTTAAAATACCGACTACTTTGAAAAACTTAGAATTAATTTCTCAAGATTCAATTAGTGGAGAAAATATTTTATATATTGACGCAAAAATTGAAGGCAGTCCTCAAGAAATTGTTTTTAATTATAAATATCTTTTAGATGGTTTAAAACCTATAAAATCAGAAAAAGTATTTTTAGGGATTAATAAAAATTCAAAACCATCTTTAATAAAAGATATTGAAGATAATAGTTATATTTATATTTTAATGCCAATAAAAATTTAAATTAGTTTAAAGGTCGCAGAATAAATTAATATTAGTTATGAAAAAGAAAATTTTAGTTTTTGGGTTATTGTTGGGTTTAGTGATGTTTGGGACAGGAAAAATAATTTTAGCAGAAAATGAAAACCAAGTTAGTAGTCAACAATTAAACGAGGTTGAAACAAATAATAAAGAAAATCAAGATTCGTCAGTTTCAGAAGTTAGTTCTACTACTACTAAAGAATTAAAAGAAGTGCCTTTAGATATAACTGGTTCTGAAATTAAATTACCTCCGGTTTATAAAGGAAAAGTAAAACCTTCATTAGTAATTACTCCAGCAGGAATTGCGAAATTAACTCGAGTTTTGGTAACTGAAGTTGATTATAATAATAAAACTGGGAAAGTAAAAATTTGGGGAATGGAATTTAAAATTGATGCGAGTGATGCTTATATAGTTAAGAGATTAATTTATCGAAGAATTTTAGGAAAAAAGAATTTTGAGGGTATCGAAGGAATTCCTTTTGTAAAATCCAGAATTAAAGTCGGAGATAAAGTAAATATTATTGGAAAGGTTGTTGATGATAGTGGATATCCAATTTTAATTAAAGCAAAAGTAATAAAAAATGTTTCTCGAAGACAACCAAGAATTCCAGTATTAAAAAAGATACTATTAAAGAAGGTTAAAGAATCTTCTGAAATTAAAGAAAGATTAAAAAAAAGAATAAAAAAAGAAGTTGAAAAAAAGAAGACAGGGAGAATAAAAAGAAAAGTTAATACACAAGATATTCGAAAGAAAATTCAAGAACTTTTAAGAAGAGTTAGACAAATACAATCAAGAATTAGATAAAAACAATATTTTAAAATTTTTTTAAAAAACAATTACTCAAGAACTGGGTAGTTGTTTTTTTTGTTAAATAAATTTGTTAAAAATTATAAAAGTTAAAAATTACATTTAAAAGGAAATTTAAAGTTTTTTATTATTTTGTATTAAATTTTTAATTTTTAAAGATTATTTATTTAAATAGTTGATTGTTAAAAAACAAAAAAGATAAACTGTTTTTTTATATTTTTTAGTTTTAAATCAGGTTTTTTAAAAAACAATTTTTTAAGTTATCCACATTTTTTTATTTTCATTAAAAAATTTTTGTTTATAATTATAAAACAAAGAAACAAAATTAAAAAAAATTTCGTTTCTTTTTATAAGAAGAAAAAAAAGAGAGGCCGGTCGACTCTCTAAATAATTTTTTCTAAAAAATGGCAAAGAAAAAGACAAAAAAGAAAGGGGGAACAAAAAAGAAGGTAACTAAAAAGAAAAGTGGAACTACTAAGAAAAAGAAGTCTTCAAGAGGAAAGAAAAAATAAAAAAAAGAAAAAAGTTCTCCTTAAAGCCCTTCACGATTTTGTGAAGGGCTTTTTGGATTAAAATTTTTTTATGACTTGAAATATTTAAGGAAATTAGAATAGTTCTTTTGATTTTTTTTAGTTTTTAAAGTTTTTATTCTTAAGGTGAATTTTTTAGTTTTAGCCAATTTGGTGGTTTTTGGAAAAATTGATTACATTTTTCTCGGCTCTTCACCAATTTTGGTAATAAATTTTTTTTAAAAATTTCAATCTATATCTATCTAAATTTTAGATTCTCACAAAATTAGAATTTTTTTAAAAATTTTTCAAAAACATCTTTTAGGAATTCAAAAATTTAATGAAAAATTTATTATTTTGAGAATTTTTAAAAAGAATTTGACTAAATTCTAAAAAAAATTGCTATTATTTTTGATAAAAAGCCGTTTTTAGGAATAATTTTAGGTTTATAATCAATATCAAACAAAAAATATTTTTGTTTAAAATTTAAGTAAGGGTTGTTTTATTTTAATTTTTTGATATAATAACGCACAATGGAGAAAAAAATTTCTTTTTTAAATGAAAACTTAAGAAAAGATATTTTAGAAATTAGACCAGGAATGAAAGTAAAAATTACTGAGAGAAATTTTGAAGGCGAAAAAGAAAAACTTTCAGATTTCGAAGGCCTTGTAATTGCAGTTAGACGCAATAAGGGAGTTAACGGGACTTTTTGTGTAAGAAATGTTTTAGATGGAATTGGAGTTGAAAAGAAATATCCTTTTTATTCGCCAAATATTAAAAAAATTGAAATTTTAGAAGAATATAAAACAAGAAGAACAAAATTATATTTCTTAAGAAATCTTTCTCCTAAAAAAATTAGAAAAAAACTAAGAAAAAAAACATCTTAAAATCAAAGAAACAAAATACTTTTTTTTTCGTTTTTTTATGATAGAGGAAGAAAAATTAATTAAAAAAGCCAAAAAAGGCGATGTTTTAGCATTTGAGAAAATTTATAAAAAATATGGTCCAATAGTTTTTAGATTTTTATATTGGAAAACTTCAGATATTGAAACTACAAAAGATTTAGTGCAAGAGGTTTTTTTGAAAGCATTTAAAAAAATTAAAAAATTTAAAATCAAGAAAGGAGTTCCAATTTCCTGCTGGATTTTAAGAATTGCTCGAAA
>JAGGUH010000086.1 GCA_021158645.1 bacterium
CGTTAACTCGTGAACTCGTTAACTCGTTAACTCGTTAACTTTCTTTATAGTTGAATTATATTTAAAAATTTTTTTGAAGTCAATAAAGAATTGTGGATAAGTTAAAAATTTATTTTCTTTTTTTGAGGCCTGGGTTGATGGTTAAAAATAAAGGAAGTTTTTGTTTTAGGATTGATTTTTTAAATTCAATCGGAAATTTTTGAGAGACGTCAAAGATTTCAATACCAATGATTTTTTTGTTTTTGTCGTAATCAAAAATAATCCCTTCTTGAAGTTCTTGACTTTCATAATAAGGGTTTTCATTGAATTTTATATATAATACATCTTGTGTTTTATCGTAATGAAATCTCATAGTAGTTAAAGATATTTTTTAATTTTTGAAGTTAAAAAAGCAGTAATAATGTTTTTTTTAGAATTTATTTTTTCAAAAACTATGATTAAAAGAAATTTCTTTCTTTTTCTTTTGTCAATTTTTAAGGCTTTGAATCTTTGATTTGTTTAGAAAATGACTTTATCTGGATTAAGAAGCGCTAAAGTTACCTCTTCTTTTGAAATTCCTCTTTCTTTTAGTTGATATAAAGCATGTTTACTAAAAATAATTTGCATTTCAAAATTTAAATAATAAAATTTTAAAATTTCTAAGTTCCAATTTCTAATTCTTCAACTTGTTAGTTCGTCAACTCGTTTATAGTTGAATAATATTCAAAAATTTTTTAAAAATCAATAGAGAAAATTGCGGACAACTCAATTTTAGAAGCGTAAAGTTTAAAATTTAAAAAATTACAATAGATATACGATAGAAACTTATAGATATTCATTGAAATTTTCTGAAATTTATTGTTTAAGAAAATTCAAGATTCAAAATTTCAAAAATTTTTCAAATTACAATAACTACAAACTCGCCTTTAATTTTTTCTTTTTTAAGTTGGTTTAAAACGTTAGTAATGCTTCCTTCAAATTTTTTTTCAAAAATTTTTGTTATTTCTTTAAAAACAATTATTTTTCTCCACTTTCCGGTTTTTTGAGATAAATTTTTAATTTCTTCTAATGTCTTTAAAATCCGATGGCAACTTTCATAAAAAACTACCGGATATTCCTCATCTAAAATTCTTTTTAGAAATTTTTGCCTTTTTTTCTTTTTTGGCAAAAATCCTAAAAACAAAAATCGATCACCATAAATTCCAGAAGCCGACAAAGCAGCAATAAAAGCGCAAGGACCAGGAATGGGAATTATTTTTAAATTTTTTATAACTTTTTTAGATTCAAGAATTAATTTTGGAGCCGGATCGCAAATTCCAGGCGTTCCGGCTTCAGAAATTAAAGCAATTTTTTTGCCTTCTTTTAAAAATTTAATAATACTTTCAATTCTTTTAGAAGAAGAATGCTGATGATAAGAAATAATTGGCTTTCGGATTTGATGATAGTTTAAAAGAATTTTTGCTCTTCGAGTATCTTCGGCTAAAATTAAATCAACCTCTTTTAAAACTTCAAGGGCTCTTAAAGTGATATCCTTTAAATTACCAATAGGAGTAGCAACAATATAAAGCATAAAGAAATTTCAAGATGTTAAAGAGATTTATTTAAAATTAAATTAGATATTTTAAATAATAGCCTATAATACCAAAGGCAACAGAGACATTTAAAGATTCTTTAATTCCTTCCATTGGAATTTCTAAAATAAAATCACATCTTTTTAAAATTTTTTTCGAGAGGCCTTTAACTTCGTTTCCCAAAACTAAAGCAATTTGAATTTTTGATTTTTTGAAATTTTGAAATTTAAATTTATAAAAAGGAATTGAATTTTTTGTTCTTTCAAGCCCAATAATAAAAAAATTTTCTTTTTTTAATTTCTCCAAAATTCTCCAAGTATTTTTAACTTTTTCCCATTCCATATTTTCTATGGCTCCTAAAGCAGTTTTTTGAATTCTTTCAAAATTATTTTTAGGATCAGGAGTAATACCACAAAGATAAAGAAAATCAATCTTTAAAGCATCAGCGGTCCTAAAAATCGAACCAACATTATAGCAACTTCTTAAATTATCACAAACAACCACAAACCTTTTCATAAAAATTTTTAAAGCAAACTTCCGCCAATAATTTTATCATCTTTTTCAACTCTCATTAATTTCACGCCACTGGCATTTCTTGAAAGGGTTGGAATTTCTTTCAAAGTGGTCTTTAACATTAAACCTTTTTGAGAGATTAAAAGCAAATCTTTTTCTAAATCTTTTACTTTTAATACAAAAGAAATTTCTCCAGTTTTTTCAGTAATTTTGGCAAGTCGAATGCCTTTTCCGGCTCTTTTCTGCAATCTGAAATCTTTTATTCTTACTAATTTTCCATACCCTTTTTCACTAACCACAAGCAACTTTCCATTTTTTTCATCTTTCTCAATTGACAAAAACGAAACAATCCTGTCATTTTCTTTAAGTTTCATCGCTAAAACTCCCGAAGCAACTCGACCCATTTTTCTTAAATCTTTTTCTTTAAATAAAATTGAATTTCCAAAAGAAGAAGATAAAAAAATTTCATCGTTTTTCTCGCAGAAATCTACTCCAACCAAAGCATCATTTTTTTGAAGTTTAATTGCCAAAATACCATTTTTTCTGATATTAGAAAATTCTTCGATTTTTGTTTTTTTAGCAAAACCATTTTTGGTGGCAAAAACTAAATAAGGTTTTTTTGACTCATTTGAAAAACTTTTGATTGAAAAAATTTTTTCATCTTTTGAAATTTCCAAAAAATTAAAAATAGATTTTCCGGATGAGGTCCGAGAAGATTCAGGAATTTGATAAACTTTAAGTTGATAAACTTTTCCCTTGTCGGTAAAGAAAAATAAATCATCGGTAGTTTGGGCAAATAAAACTAACTTTAAAAAATCATCTTTTCTTTGAAAACCAACGATTCCTTTGCCACCCCTTTTTTGAACTTTTGAAACCAAAGGAGAAACTCTCTTGATATAATTTTGATTTGAGAAAAAAATAATTGTTGGCTCTTTTTGAATTAAATCTTCTTCTTTAAATTCTTTTATTTTTCTAACTTCAATTTTAGTTTTTCTTTCATCGGCAAATTTTTCTTTAATTTCTAATAATTCTTTCTTGATGACTTCAAAAATTTTTTTTGGAGAAGATAAAATTTCTTTTAGATACTTTTCAAATTTTCTTTTCTCTGAAAGTTCTTTTTCAATTTTTTCTTTTTCTAATTTTACTAAATTTTGAAGTTTAATCTCTAAAATTGCCTTGGCTTGAACTTCGGTAATCTTTAAAAATTTTTGAAGTTTTTCTTTCGCCTCCTGATAGTTTTTTGACTTTTTAATTAAACTAATAACTTTATCAATATCTTTTAGGGCTTTAAAAAGACCTTCCAAAATATGAATTCTTTCTTGAGTTCTTTTTAAAAGATATTGAGATCGACGAGTAACTACTTCTTTACGATGATTTAAGTAATAAGTTAAAAAATCCTTTAAAGAAAGAAGTTGAGGCTGAATTCCGTCTACTAAAGCCACCATATTAAAATGATATGCCCTCTGTAGATCTGAGTATTGATAAAGACAATTTAAAACTTTTTTAGGCGAAGCATTAGATTTAAGTTCAACAACAACTCGAATTCCTTCTTTGTCTGATTCATCTCTAATTGTTTTAATACCTTCAATTTTTTTTGTTTCAACTAATTGAGCAATTTTTTTAATTAATTCTGCTTTGTTGACCTGATAAGGAATTTCTTTGACAATAATTGCAGTTTTTTTAGAAGTTTCTTCAATTTCACACTTCGCTCTTAAAATCACACTGCCTCGACCAGTTTGATATGCTTCTTTTAAGCCAGAATCTGCAAAAAGAATACCACCGGTCGGAAAATCAGGTCCTTTTATGAATTTTAAAAGTTCATCTAAAGAAGCATCAGAATGGTCAATTAAATAAACCAAGCCATCAATTATTTCATTCAAATTATGAGGTGGAATGTTGGTTGCCATTCCAACCGCAATTCCCATTGAACCATTGATAAGTAAGTTTGGAAGACCAGCCGGTAAAACTTTTGGTTCTTTTCGGCTTCGATCATAATTGTCGCCCCAATCAACCGTTTCTTTTTCAATATCTTCTAACATTGGCACTGCTACTTTTGAAAGTTTGGCTTCGGTATAACGCATCGCTGCCTGCGAATCACCATCGATGCTGCCCCAATTTCCTTGACCTTCGATTAGAGGATATCTTAAGGAAAAATCCTGAACCATTCTTGCCAAAGCATCATAAACTGCAGCATCGCCATGGGGATGATATCGAGCCAAAGTAGTTCCAACAACGCTGGCTGACTTTTTAAATTTTGCCTCTGGTTTCAAACCATCTTCCCACATTGCCCAAAGTATCCTCCGTTGGACCGGTTTTAAACCATCTCTAACATCAGGCAAAGCCCGAGCCACAATTACTGACATTGCATAGTCAAGATATGATTCTTCCATCTCTTTTTCAATTTTAGTAGAAATTATTCCACTCATTTATTTCTCAATTTCCAACTCTTTGCCAAACTCAATGAGTTTTTCAAATTGTTTTAAAACCTCTTTGAATTGAAAAAAATTTCTTTTTATTTCTTTTTCTTTTTTTATTTCTGCAAATTCATTTTTAGAAAAAGATAAATTTTTTGAAATTTTTTTAATTCGGCAAGAAAAAGAATAACTCCAAAGCCAAACGATTAATATTGCTCCAACAATTCCAAGAATAATAATTTTCGATTTTTTATTAAAAAACATTTTTTTAATTTTTTCCCAACTCTTTTAGCCAAATTATTTCCATTTGTTTTTGAGAAACCTCACTCTTTTTTATGGTTAACTTTTCTTCTTGAGATGGCTTTAAGCCCATTTCTTTAAAAAATTTTTCTACCTTCTCAAGTTCTTGAATTTTTAAAGAAGGCAGCCAATAATGCATTGGAATAATAATTTCAGGTTCGATCTGATGAATAATTTTTTTTGCTTCTTTTGGTCCAATAGTATAAACACCTCCAACTGGCACCAACAAAATATCAACATTTCCAATTAAAGAAAGTTGTTCTTCAGAAAGTTGGCTTTGACCTAAATCACCTAAATGACAAACCCAAATATCTTCTACTAAAATATTAAAAATAGTATTTAGTCCCCGTTCTTTTCCGTTTTTATTATCATGAAAACTTTCAATTCCTTTAATAAAAATTCCTTTAATTTCATACTCTCCTGGAAGATCAATTAATTTAAAATCACCACCTAAATTTTGATAGGCATTATGATCCCAATGCTGGTGAGAAATTGCCACAATATCACAAGAAACTTTTGGAGGTTTAAGCCCAATTTCCTTTGGATAAGGATCGGTAATTAAAACTCTATTTTGAGAAGAAATTTTAAAACAACTATGACCAAAGAATTGAATAATCATATTTTAAATTATCCTATTTAATCACTTTGGTAACAATTTTTTAAGACATTTTCCCTCCCCCCTTCTTTCTCCCCCCTCCCTGAGGGAGGGGGGAGATTTAGAGGGGGGAGGAAAATAATAAGATTGTTACCAAAGCGGTCAACAATTACATTTAAATTATAATCTTTCTTTAAAAAAATTCAAATTTTTGACTTTTCTTAAAAGAAAATTATATTAAAATTTAATGAAAGTTTTGGGTATCGAAACCTCTTGTGATGAAACCGCAATTTCTCTAATTGAAGCAAAAGGAAACATTTTTTCCCTAAAATTAAAAATCATTTCAAATTTGGTTGCCTCTCAAATAAAAATTCACCAAAAATATGGAGGCATTGTGCCTTCTTTGGCAAAGAGAGAACATTCAAAAAACTTACCAATTTTATATCAAAAAATTTTTTCTCAATCTTCTTTCTCATTTCCCACTTCCCATCTCCTACCTCAAATTATTGCAGTTACAGTCGGACCTGGCCTTTCTCCTTGTCTTTGGGAAGGTATTAATTTTGCCAAAAAAATCTCAAAAAATTTAAAAATCCCCATTGTTGGAGTCAACCATCTTGAAGGACACTTTTTTTCAGTTTTTTTAAAAAAACCCTTACCGAAATTTCCATTAGTGGTTCTTATTATTTCTGGTGGTCATACTCTTTTAGTGTTTTCAAGAAAACCTTTTAATTATAAAATTTTGGGAGAAACAAAAGATGATGCTATCGGAGAAGCATTTGATAAAATTGGAAGAATGCTTGAATTTTCTTATCCGGCTGGAGTTCAAATTGAAAAACTTGCAAAAAAAGGAAAAGCAAACATTGATTTTCCAAGCCCAATGATTAATCAAAAAAATTATGATTTTTCTTATGCTGGGCTTAAAACTGCAGTTCTTTATCATTTAAAAAAACATTTTAAAACAAAAAGATCTCAAAATTTCTTTTTAAAAGAAAGTTTCATTATATCAGAAGAAGAAAAAGCAAATATCTGCGCCTCGTTTCAGAAAGCGGCTTTTGAAGTTTTGATTCAAAAAACATTAAGAGCGGCAAAGGAATTTAAAGCAAAATCAGTTGTGGTTTGTGGTGGAGTGGCAGCAAATGAATTTTTAAAAAAAGAATTTAAAAATCAACAAAAGAAAATACTTCCTCAAACAAAAATTTTCTTCCCCAAAAAAGAATTTTCTACCGATAATGCGGCAATGATTGCTTTATCAGGTTATTTTCACAGAAATAAAACAAGAAAAAGATTAATTGCCAAACCAAACTTAAAAATCTAATCTCCTTTTGCTTACGTGCTTTAAAGCACGTAAGCAAAAACTTTTTTGTCTAGTTAGAAAAGAAATTTTGAAGTTGGTGTTTTTATCTTTTTAAGCGCCTCTAAAGTGCCTTCAAAAATAATTTTCCCTCCCTTTTCTCCTCCTTCGGGACCAAGTTCCACAATCCAATCGGCTTCCTTGATAAAATCAGGATTATGTTCAATTACCAAAATTGAATTTCCTTTTTCTTGAAGTTTTCTTAAAACAATTAAAAGTTTTTTAACATCTTCAAAGTGAAGACCAACGGTCGGCTCATCTAAAACATACAAAGTTCTTCCAGTTGACCTTTTTGAAAGTTCGTCGGCAAGTTTAATCCTTTGAGATTCGCCTCCAGAAAGAGTTGTTGCCGGTTGGCCTAATTTAACATACCCTAGCCCGACTTCCTTAAGTAAAGAAAGTTTTTCTTTTATTATTGAAAATTCCTCAAAAAAACTAATTGCCTCTTTTACTGACATCTCTAAAACATCAGCAATATTTTTTCCTTTGTATTTTATTTCTAAAATTTCTGGCTGATATCTTTTTCCTTGACACATTTCGCATTCAACATAAATATCAGGCAAAAAATACATCTCAATTTTTTTAAAACCTTCTCCCTTACAAAGTTCACACCTTCCAGCCGAAGTATTAAAACTAAAATGAGATGGAGAATATCCTCTTAATCTTGATTCATTTAAACGAGCAAAAACTTCTCTTATTGGAGTAAAAACCCCAGTATAAGTAGCCGGATTTGATCTTGGAGTTTTTCCAATCGGAGATTGATCCACTAAAATTATTTTGTCTAAATAATTTTCTCCAATTATTTTTTGATATTTTCCCGGAACAACTTTTTGATGGGTTAATTTCCTTTGAAGTGCTTTGGCTAAAACTTCAATTACTAAAGTGCTTTTTCCAGAACCAGAAACACCACAAACCACAACAAATCTTCCTAAAGGAAATTTAAAATCTAAATTTTTTAAATTAAACTGATTAGCCCCAATAACCTCTAACCATAAAGTTGATTTACCAATTTTTTCTTTTTTAAAATTAGAGATGGCTTTTAATTTTCCTTTTAGATATTTTGAAGTCAAAGTATTTGCTTTTTCAAATTTCTCTCTTGGTCCTTGAAAAACTACTCTTCCCCCTTCTTCTCCGGCTAAAGGACCAATTTCAATCACCCAATCACTTTCTCTAATCACCCGTTCATCATGCTCAACCACAATAATAGTGTTTCCTAAATCTCTTAATTTTTTCAAAGCATTTATTAATTTAAAGATATCTCTTTGGTGAAGTCCAATAGTTGGTTCATCTAAAACATAAATAATTCCTGAAAGTGAAGATCCAAGTTGGCTTGCCAACCGTAATCTTTGATTTTCACCAACTGCTAAACTGGTAGCATCTCGGGCTAAATTTAAATAAGAAAGACCGACATCTTCTAAAAATTTTGCTCTTAAAAGAATTTCTTTAATAATTGGAAAGGTAATTTTTCTTTTATTTGAAGAAAGTGTTTTTTCAGTTTTTTTAAAAAATTTAATTAAATTTTTAATCGAAAGAAGACAAATTTCATAAATATCTTTTCCTCCAAATTTAAATGCCAAGGCTTCTTTTTTTAATCTTGCTCCACAACATTCAGGGCAAGGTTTTTCCACTAAATAACGAGAAATCTCTCTTCTTATAAATTCTGATTCGGTCTCATAATAAACTCTTTCTAAACGAGGAATTACTCCTTCAAAACTCAAATCTCCATAAAGCAAAATATCTTGAATTTCTTTTGGAAGTTTTTTAAAAGGCGTATTAAAAGAATATCCTTTTTCTTCTAAAATTTCTTCAAGTTCCCATTTAAGATGAGAAAACCCAAGAGCCCTTCTTCCAAAACGAGAAATCCTTTCTAAAGGCAAAATAGCCCCTTCAGCCAAAGAAAGTTCTGGGTTTAAAAGAAAACTTTTCTCAACCTCCATTTTTTTCCCAAGCCCTTGGCAAACAGGACAAGCGCCATAAGGACTATTGAAAGAAAATAAATTTGGCTCCACTTTTGGCAAGGAAAGACCACATTTAGAACAACTAAACAAAGTAGAAAAAGTAAATTCTTTTTTATTCTTTTTTGAAATTCCTTCTACCAAAATAATTCCTTTGCCAATTTCAATTGCTTTTTTTACGCTTTCAAGAATTTTTTGTTTTTCTTCGCTAATTATTGCTTTTATTTTTTTCTTTTTTCTTTTTAAAACTTCTTTTTCTTTTTTTGAAAGAACTTCTGTTAAAGAAATTTTCTTATAAAAAAGTTCAAAAGAAATTCTATCAACAATAACTTCAATATTGTGTTTTTTATTTTTATCTAAATTAATTGTTTTTGCTTCTTCGATCGGATAAATAACACCATCAATCCTTACATTGGGCCAACCGCTTCGCTCAATCTGCTCAATTACTCCTTTGTGAAAACCTTTTTTCTGGGAAATTACTGGGGCTAAAATGATTAAATTTTCAAAACTCTCTGCCAAATTTAAAATTTTTTCAGCAATTTCAATTGAAGTTTGGCGCTTAATTTCAATATTACAATTTGGACAAATTGGACAAGCACCTCGAGCAAACAAAAGTCGGAGATAATCATAAATTTCAGTAATCGTGCCAACTGTAGAACGAGGATTAAAAGAAATTGTTTTCTGATTAATGGCAATTGTCGGAGAAAGTCCATCGATTTTCTCTACTTCGGCTTTTTTAAATCCTCCTAAAAATTGACGGGCATAACTTGATAAACTTTCTAAATACCTTCTTTGACCTTCAATATAAATAGTATCAAAAGCAAGAGATGTTTTTCCCGAACCTGAAAGACCACAAACAACAACCAATTTATTTTTTGGGATTTCTAAATTAATATCTTTTAAATTATGAGTTCTGGCTCCAAAAATTTTAATTTTTTCTTCCATTGATTTAAAAAAACTAAAAAAACTTCCTTTTTAAAGGAAATTTTAATCAAAAAATCAAAAAAGTTAAAGAAAATTTTTTTAAATTAATTTAAAAATAATTAAAACTCTTAATTTGCTTGGAGAAATTTCTCCGGCTTTTTTAATTTTAAAAATTTTAATCCTTTTTTTAAAATTCTTTAATTTTTCTTTAAAAATTTCTTTTAAATTTCCAATTTCTTCTTTTTTGACAAAATCAAAATAATAAATAAAAGATCCTCTTTTTGAAACCAAAAATATCTCTTTTAAAAAGTCATTTTTAAGTTTCGGTCTTGGGGCTAAAATAATTTCAAATTTCTCTTTTAATCGAGGCAGAATCTTTTTTACATCACCTTGAATAATCTCAAAATTCTCTAATTTATTTAAAAGAACATTTTCTTTAGCATATTTAATTGCTTCTCGATTTAATTCAACCATAGTAATTTTTTTATAATTCAACCCTTCTTTTTTTAAAATTTTTCCAATCACAACTCCATAAACGCCGACACCACAAAAAGCAACCAAAATTTTTGGGCTTCTTATTTTTTTAGATTTTATTAAAGTCAAAATATCTTGAGCCACAAAAAGACGATTTGTTGCAAGCCGAGGATTAAAATAAACTTTTTCAAGATTTAACTTAAAAAGACAATTGTTTTCTTTATAAAGTGTTTCAAAATTTTTTTTGCCACAAAGATGTTTATATTTTGCTTTTCTTAATCTTCCTTTAATTTTTTCTTTTTTTAGAAGAATCGTTTCAAGATGCTTATTTTCTTTTAAAATTTTCTTTCCAATCTCTTTAATTTTTTTTAAATTTTCCTTTTTAATCTCTCCTTTAACATTCAAAACTGCAATTTTCCCAATTTGATCATACATAATAATAATAATAATAAAACAAAACTTTAATTAACAAAAGTTACTTTTTTTCAAATTTCAAATTTTCCTGCGATCGTGCAAAAATTTGAAAAATGTTAAAATGCTTGAATGTTAGTATGCTTAAATGCTTAAAGGTTGAATGCAAAATAAAAATGAGCAGCTGATTTTTAAGAGGAAGAAAATTAAAGAGAAAATTTCCCTCCCCCACCTATTTCCTCCCCCTCCTTTGGAGGGGGAGGAGTAAGGAGGGGGTGGGCATTGCGCTTAAACTTCCTTTAAACAATGAATTTTAATAAATTTCTACAAGTTTCTATAAATATCTATTATATCACTTTTGACATTTGAGATGTGGATTTGACATTTGACATTTGAGTTTTGAGATAAATTCGTTGAATTTCTATGAATTTCAATTGGATATCTGTATTTTTATTCATAATTTCTGATTCCAGATTCCAGATTCCTGATTCATCTCCTAATTCCTGATTCCAGATTCATAATTCCAATCTATTCCAACTCGTTAACTCGTGAACCCGTTAATAAATAATTTTATTTAAATAAACGATTTTAATTAGTCCAATAATGCATCAGTATTCCAACATCTTTGGCATCAACGATGCCATCAGAGTTTAAATCTTCGTTTTTAATGTCTTGAGTTTGTCTGAATTTTTGGATGAGAATTTGGAAATCTTTGGAGTCAACTTTATTGTCTTGGTTAAGATCGCCTTTTAAGAAAACACTTTTACTTTTCTCATCCGCTCCAATATCCCAGGTGCCTGTTCTGCTCTGGCCGTCTATGTCA
>JAGGUH010000076.1 GCA_021158645.1 bacterium
GATTTGGATTTGAGATTTGACATTTGAGATTTGAGATTTAATTTGAATTTGCTTTAAGTTTTACGCTGTAGTTTTGCGCTTTTCCTCCCCCTCCCAAAGGGAGGGGGAGGATTAAGGTGGGGGAGGGATATTCTTTTTGAATTTTGAATTGTCATTTTGAATTTTGATTTTTGCATTTTGAATTTTTTTTGACATTTGGTATTAAAAATTTAGATTTTAGATTTAAGATTTGGATTTGAGATTTGAGTTTTGAGTTTTGAGATTTTAACTTGAATTCGCTTTAAGTTTTACGCTGTAGTTTTGCGCTTTGCGTTTTGAGTTTCGCGCTTAAACTTATTTTGAATGTAGATTTTACTTTTTATTTTTAGATCTTTGGAATTTGTCATTTATTTTAATTATTGCTCGCTAAATAAAATTAAAGTTTCTTTACTGGAAGTTGTTTTATTTGTTTCTTTGAATTCTATTTCTAATAAATTTTGAGGCAGAATTTCTTTTGGAGAAATTTTGATTTTATTTTTTCCTTTTTTTGGGCTTTTAATCTCTTTTAAGAGGTTTTTGTTAAAGAAAATTTTTAAACTTTCAATTTCTTTTAGGAGTTCAATTTTTAAATAAAAAGTTTTTGAAATAAAATCTCCACTCTTTGGTTCTAAAATTTTTAAGGTTTTTTTTGAAGTTTTTCCAACGGTTATTGGGTTTAATTTTGCCTGATAAGGAATTTTTTGGTTGTATTCTTCAAGATTGATATTTAATTTTTTAATCCATTTTTTAACTGGTTTTTCCCAATTTCTAAATTGAGGATCGCTTTCCGGATTTTTTGGTGGTTTGCCCAAGGGGTTGTTCTTGTCAACGTACCATAAAATGTTATGAATTTGAGGAAAATATCTTTCATTTACTTTATAAACTCCAACTAAAGTTCCATTTAACATTGGTTTTTTTGGGTATTCGATTTTTGGAACTCTGAATTCTTCTTTGGGTTTATCTTCAAAAAATTTTTTGGCAAAATAGTTCCAAATTGGAGTTGCCAGTAAAATTGAAGATCCTCTTAACATCGGAGAATTATCATTATTTCCAACCCAGATTCCAACAACATATGATGGCGTATAGGCAATAATCCAAGCGTCTCGGGTATCTTGAGTGGTACCGGTTTTTGCCGCAATTTCGCGATCATTAATTTGAACTAAATTATTTTCTCCTCCAAAAAGAGGTGCTCGGGCTTTATTATCTTTTAAGATGTCATTTAAAAGTCGAACTGCTTCTTGGTTTTTAATTATCAGGGTTGGTTTATCTTCCCATTTTTCTAAAATTTTTCCTTGATTATCTTTTATTTCTAAAATAAAACTTTGGGGATGATAAATTCCTTCTTGGGCAAATACTGAATAGGATTGAACCAAATCAATCAATCGGACTTCTCCGCCTCCTAAAACCAAAGAAAGCCCATACCGATTTGGATCTTCTAATGTTTTAATTCCTAATTTTTTTGCAAGTTCAATGGTTTCTTTAATGCCGGCGAGATAAAGAACCTTAACCGAAGGAACATTAATTGATTGGGCTAAAGCATTTCTTAAACTAACTGGTCCCCGAAAAATTTTGTCAAAATTTTTCGGTTGATAAGAATAAATTTTATTTTTTGAGGTATTGAATTCAGTTTTTAAATCAAAAACTATTGTTTTATCATTATATCCTTTTAAGAATGATTGCAGATAAGCAAAAGGTTTAAAAGCAGAACCTGGCTGTCTTAAAGCCAAAGTGCAATTATAGTTGCCTTGGTTTTCGATATCAAAGTAATCATAAGAACCAACCATTGCTAAAATCTGGCCATTTTTTGCATCTTCAACTACCATTGCCGCATTTTTTGCATTTGAAATTTTTCTATTTCTTTCTACTCCCCATTTAATTGCTTCTTCAGCCATTTTTTGAACTTCTAAATCTAAGGTAGTAATTACTCTTAATCCTTTTGTTTTTAAAACTTTTTCTCCATATTTTTCCTCAAGGTATCTTTTTACATAGATGACAAAATGAGGTGCTAAAATTTTTGTTTTTGGTGGTTTAAATTTTATTTCTTCTTTAATTGCTTTTTCAAATTCTTCTTCTGAAATAAAGCCATATTCTTTCATTTTTTTAAGAACCAAATTTTTTCTTTCTAAAAGTAAATTTAGATTTTTTCCGTAAGGATTGTAAAAACTTGGCGCTTTTGGTAACGCTGCTAAAAGAGCACTTTCGGCTAAAGTTAAATCTTTTGCTTTTTTGTCAAAATAATTTTTACTTGCGGCTTCAATTCCATAACAATTATTTCCATAAGGAATTTGATTCAAGTAAAGTTCTAAAATTTTTTCTTTTGGATACTTTTTTTCAATCTTTATTGCTAAAATTATTTCTCTGATTTTTCTAGTTAAAGTTTTTTCAGGCACCAAAAAAGCATTCCTTGCTAACTGTTGAGTAATTGTTGAGGCACCTTGAGCAAATTTTAAATGTAAAATGTTGTAAAAAATGGCTCTTAAAATTGATCTAATATCAAAAGCAGGATGAGAAAAAAAGTTTCTATCTTCAATTGCAATCGTTGCTAAAATTGCTTTTTTTGGAATTTCATCTAAAGGAATAATGGTTCTTTTTTCTTCTCCATAAATTTCATAAAGCAAGTTTCCGTTTCTATCAAAAATTTTTGATGATTCTTTTGGAGAAAAACTTTCAATTTGAGTTGGGTCGGGCAAATTTAAAGAAATTAAAAAAACCCAAGATGTAAGAATGGTTCCTAAAGAAAACAAACAAATTAAAATTATTTTTAATAATTTCATTTTTTTATGAATTTTATTTTAAATTAAAATAAAAACAACCCTTGTTTTGAAAAAACAAGGGTTGTTTTGAGATTCACTCTTCGTCTTCTTCTAGCCACTCCTCTTCAGAAAATTCTTCTTCGAAAAAATCTTCTGGTGTTTCTAATGGATCTTCTGGTGGTACTTGATCGGTTTGATCTATTTCTTTTTCTAATTCATCTTCTTCTTGGAGAAAAATTTTGAAAAATTTCTCCATATTTTTTAAAAGAAAAGATGATTTTTTTTAAATTTACATTTCTTCTGGTGTCTCTCCTTCTCCTTCTTCTCCTTCTAAAGTTTCTCCTTCACTATCGGTTCCTTTTTCTTCTTCGCCGGTTCCAGTTTCAGTTTCAGGAGCAACTGGTTCGGTTTCAGGAGCGGCTTCTCCAGGAGTTTCATCTTCTTGGTTTAAAACAATAAGGTTTTTTTCGATAATCATAGTTAGTTTTCATTTTTTATTGCGACCTTTACAAAGTCCAAAAGCCCATTTTTATGGGCTTAACTTGTGCTAAAATTCTAATAATTTTTTTTGTTTTGTCAAGTAAAATCCGACAAGAGCCAGAGAGATAGCATCGAGAGTGTCAGGCATTGATTTTTTAAAATCTTTTTTAAAAGAAATTTTCAAAATTTTTTTTATTTGTTCTTTCGAAGCCGAACCGTCGCCAACAATCATTTTTTTTAATTCTTTTGGGGCTATCTCAATTGTTTCTAAATTATATTTTTGAGCCAGAAGTTCTATGATTCCAATTACTTTTGCAATTTGAATTGCTGTTTTTTTGTTTTTAGAAAAAATAATTTTTTCAATTACTAAACTATTCGGCTTATATTTTTTAATTATTTTTTCGAAAAAATCAAACAAAACCAAAAAATTTTTTTCTGGCGAGTTTATTTGCAAGCAGTCAAAATCTATCAATTTAAAATCTCTTTTTTCTTCACCAATTGCCCAGCCAATTTTTTTGATTCCAGGATCAATTCCTAAAATTTTTAAATGATTCATTAGATTCTTTTAAATTTTCTTGAGGCAAAGATTCTTCCTCGTTGTTTTCAACCAATCTTTTCGATCTTTCAATAAAATGATTTAATTTTCTTTGGCTTTCTTCGTATGAATTTCTTGCAAAAATTAAATGTTTTCCTAATTTATTGAAATTTTCTTGAAGTTTTTTGGCATCAGTGATAATTTGGCTTAATCTTTTTATAATTTCCCTACTTTTTTTAGCAACCTGAATTTCTCTCTGAATAATTAAAATTGTTTTTAGAAAAGAATAAAGCATACCCGGAGAAACAAAAATTACCTTTTTATTTCTTGCGTACTCATAAAAATTTACTTCTTTTAGCGAGTTTATGCCATAAAAAATGCTTTCCGCCGGGATATACATTAGAACAAAATCAGTAGTGTTTTCTTGAGGCAAGATATATTTTTTAGAAATATCATCAATTTCTTTTTTTACGATACTTATAAAAGTTGTTATTAGATTTGATTTTTCTGAAGCACTTTCTGCTTCATTGATTTTTTCAAAACAATCAACTGGAAATTTGGCGTCAATTGGAAGAATTCTTTTATCTGGTAGTTTTATGATAGCATCAACGATATTTCCATTTTTAAATTGATACTGAACTTGATATTGATCTTTTGAAAGAACTTCTGAAAGTAAATGTTCTAAATAAATCTCGCCCCAACGCCCTCTTAATTTAGGACTTCTAAAGAGATCCTGAAAAGAAGAAACTTCTTTTAATGAATTTTGAATTTGTTGAACCAATTCATCAATTCTTCCAAAATGAAAAGTAAATTTTTCACTTTGAGTCAAAAGAATTTTTGTTGTTTTTTCAAAAGTTTCTTGGTTGTCTTTAAAGTGGTCAAGAATAGTCCTTTGAATTTCATTCATTTGATTTAATATCAAATCAAGATGCTGGTTTTCTTTTTCCGCTCTTTTTTTGAAAAAACAATAGATTATTATTCCAAGTACTCCTCCTAAAAGAATTAATCCAAAATAGCCAAAAATTTCCATTATTTAAATTCTATCAAAAAAACTATTTTTTCTCAAATGGTCAATTCTTAAATAATTGTAAATATCTGAAAATTTTTACAAAAGCATTTTTTATAGAATCTCTGTAAAGTAATCTCAAATAATATAGTAAAATTAAAATATATAATAAAACGCAGTAAAGCAGGCTAAAAATAAAAGATATTTTCAAAACAAAGCATTTCAAACTTATTTTGTGTTGAAAAACGATCTTATTTCGCAGGTATTTTGTATTAGATAGGAGTGGACTTTACAGATTTTAAAAAAAAATTAAAATTTTTCATAAAAAATGAACAAGAAAAATGAAATGAAAAAAATAATAAAAGAGTTGGTAGAAAATTTATCCGATCGATATCGTATTGTTCTTGCCAAAAGATATGGGTTAGAAGAAGATTCAAAATTGACGTTGGAAGCAATTGGAAAAGAATTAGGAGGAATAACTCGAGAAAGAGTACGACAGATAAAACAGGGCGCCCTGAGAAAACTTAAAAAAAATTCAAACCTAACAAAACCAATTTTAGATTGGGCAAAAAATTTTCTTGATTTATGGGGTGGAGTAAGGAAAGAGAATAGATTTTTAAAAGAAGCATCTTTAATTTTTTTGGAAGGGGGAAACGATCCTTTGTTTTCGAATCAATTTAAGTTTGTTTTAGAGTTAAGCGACGAAATTAAGAGAAGAGGGGAAACTCCTTTTTATTTTAGTTATTTTTATTCTCAAGACAAGGAAGAATTATTTTTTAAAGTCATTGATTCCTTTAAAAAAAAGTTATTGGAAATAAATCGACCCCTTTCTTTAAAAGAATATTTTAATTTGTTAAAGAAAGCAAAAAGCAAGTTTTCGCTTAAAGAATCGGTAATTTGTTCGTTTCTTTCTATTTCAAAAGAATTTGGATTTAATAATCTGAATGAATTTGGCTTGAACAGTTGGAGTGAGATTAACCCCAAAAAAATTTCTGAAAAAATTTATTTAGTGTTTAAAAAAATCAAAAAACCACTCCATTTTCAAGAAGCATCAAATTATCTAAATCAGGAATATTCCTCCGAATTTTTTAAATCAACTACGGTTCATAATGAACTTATTAGAGACCCTCGTTTTGTTTTAATTGGCCGAGGAGTTTATGTTTTAAAAGAATGGGGCTATCAAGGAGGCACGGTTAAAGAAACATTAGAAAGGATTTTAAAAAATGAAAAAAGATCCCTTTCTTTTGAAGAAATCAAAAATAGATTAAAAAAAGAATTGATTGTAAAAGATACCACAATTTTATTGAATCTTTCAATTAATCCTATTTTTAAAAGAACAAAAGATGGTAAATGGCGTTATCAAAAACCAAAAAAAATACTTGAAGTATAAATAAAATATAAATATGAGAAAATTTTTTAATAAAAAATTTTTTTTAGGAGTATTTGCTGGTTTGATTATTGGAGGAATTCTTTTTGGAAGTGTTAATTTTCTTTTTGCAAAGGAGAAATCTTCTTCTGAAAATTTGTGGTTGAAAATTTATAGATATTTTTTGCCGGAAAAAGAAAGCCATTTAAAGTTGAAGACAAAAGAAAGCAAAGAACCTTCAAATGTCAAAGAAAAAGAAAATTTAAAATATTTTCCTCAAACCGATCATGAAAGAAAAATTATTGAGATTGCTCGCAATTCTCAACCAGCAGTGGTAAGTATTATTATTATGAAAGAAATGCCATTGCTTGAAAAATATTATTATTCTCCTTTTGATGAACTCCCTGAAGAATTTAAACCATTTTTTGAATTTAAAATACCCGGCTATCGGCAAAAGGGAACAAAAAAACAAGAAATTGGCGGTGGGACTGGATTTTTTGTTTCTTCTGATGGTTTAATTTTAACTAACAAACATGTGGTTTATGATGAAGAAGCCGAATACATTGTTTTGACAAGTAATAAAAAGAAATACAAAGCAAAAGTTTTAGCAAAAGATCCGTCTTGCGATATCGCAATTTTAAAAATCGAAGGAAAAAATTTTCCTTATTTAAAGTTGGGAAATTCTGATAAAATTGTTTTAGGTCAAACCGTAATTGCTATTGGTAATGCTTTGGGCGAATTTCAAAATAGTATTTCTGTTGGCGTTGTTTCTGGACTTGGGAGAAGAATTACTGCTGGCGGTAGTGGGTATATTGAAACTATTGAAAATATGATTCAAACTGATGCTGCAATCAACAAAGGAAACTCTGGCGGTCCACTTTTGAATTTAAAAGGAGAAGTGATTGGAATTAATACTGCAATGGCAACTGGAGCCGAGAATATTGGTTTTGCAACTCCAATTAATGTGGCAAAAAAAGATTTAGAAATGGTCAAAGAAAAAGGGAAAATTGTAATTCCATTTTTAGGTGTAAGGTATATTTTAATCAATCAAGCAATTAAAGAAAAATATCATTTGCCAGTTGATTATGGCGCTTATATTATTGGAGACGAGGAAAATCCAGCAATTGTGCCCGGATCACCGGCTGAAAAAGCCGGTTTGAAAAACAAAGATATTATTTTAGAAATCAATGGAGAAAAAATTAGTTTTGATAACTCTTTGTCTCATTTAATTAGAAAATATAAACCAAACGATGAAGTAAAATTAAAAATTTTAAGAAAAGGAAAAGTTAAATTTTTGAAAGTAAAAATAGGAGAACGAAGCAGTTAAAAAATTAAAACTTTAATTATAATTTATAGGATTTTTGAAATTCTTTGATAGTTTATATTTTAAAATTTAAAATTCTAAAATTTTTTAGAATTTGTCATTTGAAATTTTTGTTATGCCTCCTTTTTTATTAGTATTTTTTCTTTCAATACTTCCTATTTCTGAAATTCGTGGCGCAATTCCAATTGGCTTTTTTTATTATCATCTTTCTTTATGGAAGGTTTTTCTTGTTGCTCTTTTGGGAAATGTTTTAACTACTTTAATTTTGCTTTTGTTTTTAAAAAGAATTTCTTTATTTTTTAAAAGACAAAAAAATTTTTTAAAAAACTTTTGGGATTTGCTTTTAAATCATTACTATCTAAAACATAAAAAAACCATTCAAAGTTTAGGAGCCGTTGCGTTAATAATTTTTGTTGCTATTCCTTTGCCTTTTACTGGCGCTTGGAGTGGGTCATTGATTGCTTTTATTTTTAATCTTTCTTTTAAAAAATCATTTTTTTTAATTTCTATCGGAATAATTTTAGCCGGAATTTTGGTATCTTTGGGTTGTCTGGGGTTGATAAAAATAAATGAAACATTTGGCTTATTTAACTTTTGACTTTTTTAAAAATTTTTTTAAGTTTTTAATCAATTATGGAAAAATTCCAATTAAATATAAATAATTTAGTTATTATTAAAAAAATTATAGCGGTGGTGCTGCCGTTTAGGTTTTGATAAATAAATTTTTAGATACCAAACAAAACCTAAACGGTGGATAAAAAAGCCACCGTTTTTTTATTAGAAAATTAAAAAACAAAAAAGGAAAGGAGGTGAGGAGGATGAAACCGAAGAATCAAATGAATGTGAATAGAAAATACAAAACTAATAAAAAGAAAGTAAAGGTATCTGTATCTGAAAAAATTTTAAGACGTTATTATCCAGAATTTGTGAAGTACATTAGGCGTCAGTATACTAATGAATAGTGTTTTCCTTCGGGCAAAGAATTTCTTTGCCCGATTTTTTTATTTGACATTTAAACTTTAATTTTTTAAAATTTAAACATCATTCCGGGGTAGTTCAGCGGTAGAACGCCTGGCTGTTAACCAGGATGTCGCAGGTTCGAATCCTGCCCCCGGAGCCATTTTTTAGATACGAACTCGTTTTTCATTAGATAAATTTAATCTTTTTTAGTTTTAAACAAATCAGGCGGGGGCTTTGCCCCCGCCTGCTGATTGAAAAGTAGAGTTTTGATTTGCACAATTATTTTACCAAAGATATAATAAAAGTAATAGTATAAAATAATTTTAAAAGTTTTATGGAAAAAAAATTGAAAAAATTATTACCAAAATTAGACAGGAAAATCAAGAAGGTAAAGAAACGGACGATAAAGGTTTAACGGAATATATTAAAAAATTTCAGAAAGATGCTCGTTTTGAGTTGAGTAAATTAGGAAATACAATAGAGGGTTTTAAAAAACAAATGATGCCAAAAGAAAAAATAGAATTTTTAGAATTGAAATTAGAAGGAGA
>JAGGUH010000077.1 GCA_021158645.1 bacterium
GTTTTTAGATTAGTTTTTAGATTAGTTTTTAGATTAGTTTTTAGATTAAAAATTGAAGATCAAATTAATATTTAAGAATTAAAGGTCAAAGATTAAGAATTAAAGATTGAAAATTAGAAATCAGGGATTAAAGATTAAGGGCAACATAAAAGTAAGCAACATATTTATTGTTTTGTATGTATGAATAAATTGGATATTACGATATTAAAAATGGTTATTTCCATTATAAAAAACTTATTTAAGTTAAAAAAGATAAATTTTTAAACAGGTAAGAAAAAATAGTGTTTTAAGAAGAAATGTTCTGTGTTTATTTGAAAAAAAATAAACATTAAAAATGATTAAAAAATTATCTTTCAAAATCAATCAAAGATTAAAAGAAAAGTGTTACGCGATTTTATTTGGTTAATGACTAAATAGGTTTGGTTTTAAATTAAATCAAATGAACGGAAAAAATTCTCATAAATTGAAATAATTACTTCGGCTTCTTTTCTTGAAAGAGAAAAGTTTTTCTCATGAACAATTTTGTTTCGAATAAAATGAGCATATTTAAGTTCATCTAATTCTGGAAACTGCTCTTCTGATAAATGATCTAACTTTTCTTTTAAAGTTTCTCCTTTAAAATTTAAACTATCTAAAACTTCATCTAAAAGTTTATCGGCTTCAATAATTGAAAGTTTTAAGTCAGACGAAGCGCCTCGATTAAATAATTCTTTCACTTTGTTCCATTCTTTTAGTTTTTTTCTTTTGCTTTTTGAAAACCTTGAAACTTCCGGCTTAAGAAAATCAAATAAAGTTTCTATTTTTGAAGGCAAAATTTTAAGTTTCCAAAAATAAATCAAGGCAAGAGTCAAAAACAAAGAAGAGATAATTAAAGAAAAAAGTTCCAAAAAGAATGGAATTTTAGGATTCTTAAGAAATTCTAAAAAACAACTCAAAAAATCTCTTCCCGCTTTTATCAAAAAAGCGGTTGATTTTTCTAAATCTAAACTTTCCAAATTTTTTAAAAAGACCTCTTTAGATGTTGAAAGCCAATCGTTCATAATATTTACCTAAATCAAAAAGAATATCTTCAGAAAAATAATCTCCAATAATTTGAAAACCTACCGGTAAATTGTTTTTAAACTTTAAGGTCGAAAGATTCAAAGCGCAAATACCGGCTAAATTTACCGGGATCGTAAAAGTATCAGCAAGATACATTTTTAAAGGATCTTCAATTTTTTCTCCAATTTTAAATGGCAAAGTCGGAGAAGTAGGAACTAAAATCACATCTACTTCTTTAAATGCTTTTTTAAAATCAAGTTTTATTAACTCTCTTGCTTTTTGGGCTTTTTTATAAAATGCCTCAATATAACCGGAAGAAAGAACAAAGGTTCCAAGAATAATCCTCCTTACCACTTCCTCTCCAAAAAGCCCTCGAGTTTGTTTATAAGTATCTTTCCAAGTTTCCCCCTCCAAAGAAGAAGGATACTTAATACCATCATATCTTGCTAAATTAGAAGATGCCTCAGCGCTCATAATAATATAATAAGACGGCAAGGCGTATTTTAAAGAATCTAAAGAAATTTCTTTTATTTCAAATTTTTCTTTCTTAAAAAAATCAACAACTTCCGAAAATGCTTCTAATACTTCTTTTTGTACCCCTTTTAAAAACATTTCTTTCAAAATCCCAATTTTTATTTTTTTAACCTCTTTTTTTCGTTTTTTAAATTTTTCATAATTTACAGAAGTAGCATCATTTAAATCTTTCCCCTTAATTAAATTAAAAACAATTTCGGCATCAGAAACTGTTTTTGTAATAGGCCCAATTTGGTCTAAAGAAGAAGCCATTGCAATTAAACCAAAACGAGAAACACTCCCATAAGTTGGTTTAAGCCCAACAACGCCGCAAAATGAAGCCGGCTGTCTGATAGATCCGCCAGTATCGGAGCCCAAAGCAAAAACTACTTCTCCTGAAGCAACAGCAGCGGCAGAAC
Organism: bacterium; assembly: GCA_021158645.1. Classification (GTDB taxonomy): domain Bacteria; phylum Patescibacteriota; class Minisyncoccia; order UBA6257; family JAGGUH01; genus JAGGUH01. Next base: position 1,974 of record JAGGUH010000077.1, read on the forward strand.
CGCCAGAAGATCCTCCGGGAACTCTTTCTAAATCAAAAGGATTTTTAGTCACTTTATAAGCCGAATATTCACAAGAAGACCCCATCGCAAATTCATCCATATTAGTTCTTCCTAAAAATATCGCTTTATTTTCTTTTAATTTTTTAACCACAAAAGCGTCATAAGGAGCAAAATAATTTTTCAAAATTTTAGAAGCGGCAGTTGCTTCTTTTCCTTCGATTAAAATATTGTCTTTAATAGCGCAAGGAATACCACAAAGTAAAGGAACTTTTTTGGGCACTTCCTTTTCTAAATAGAGATCAATTTGATGGGCTTTATTTTTAGCATCCTCAAAAAACTCTAAAAAAGCATCGATTTTTTTATCTTCTTTTTTGGCAAAACTCAAAAATTCAGAAATAACTTCATAACAAGAAAATTCCCTTTTTAAAAGGGATTGATAAAATTTTTTTATGGTTAAGTTTTTTAAAAATTTCTCACTCATTTTTTAAAGATTTTTTAAAAACAAAAAATTTATATCCAAAAAAATTCCAAAACATTGATCCAAGTACAGCCCCAATAGCTCCAAAATTTCCTAAAATTCGCGAAGAAACATTTAAGAAATTTTTCCCAAAGACAACGATCAAAGAAGCAATACCAACATTAATTATCAAGCCACCAATACTTATCAATAAAAATTTAGCACTTTCTTTTTTAACATTTTTTTCTTTTGACTCAAAAACCCAAACTTTATTCCAAAAATAACTATTTGAAGCCGCAATTAAAAAAGAAATACTTTTAAACAAAGAATAATAAAATCCAGAAGTAAATCCTGAAACCAAAACTAAAAAGTTTAAAATTCCCAAATCCAAAACAGTATTTAATACACCGACTAAAAAAAATTTTACAAATTCAAAGAATGATTTAATTTTTTTGGAGAACAAAAATCCAACAAAAACCCCTACATACGCAAAAAAGGGTATTGCCACCGGCAAAACAAAGAAAATTTTTATTTTTCTCAAAAAAGAAAAAAAATTAAATAAAAATTTACTTTCAAGGGTCGCTTTTTCTAAATTTAAGTAAATAAAAGCAAGACAAACAAAAATTAATTCCGAAATTATAAAAATATAAACAAAATCTCTTTTTCCCATTTTAATTTTTATTATAAATCAATTTTTTTAAAAAGCAAATTAAATGTATTTTATCCTTTGCAGTCCTTTGAAAAATAAAAATGGGTGGTAGAAATTTTTAATATTTTCTACCACCCCCTTAAAGGTTGTTGCTTTGTCACTTGCATTGAAGTTTTTGAAGTTTTTCTTCCGCTAATCTTTTTCTTCTCGGGTTCCAATCAGTATCTCTAAGATATTTTAGATCCTCTAGATTGTTATGAAGAAGAAGCATTTCACGATTAACTTCTTGGTGAAGATCCGGGAGAAAACCCTTAATAATACGCCGAATCTTTTGAGACCACAAAGAGCCCCATACTTCCTGAGACTCTTTCCGAATATGGGAATGGGTGGATAAATGTTTGATTTTTGATTTCAAACAATCAATATCTTCTCTTATCGCGGCAAGTTCCTTCCGAGAAAGGCTACCCCATCCGAAAATTTCTTTTTCTTTTTCGAGAATATAGAGGTTATAATCTTCATCGAGTTTTTCTATCAACTCTTGAAATTGAAGATTTGCATCCCTTACTTTTTTGCCTTGCGCCCAGAAATTTTCCCATAACCAACTTGCTTTCATAATTTTTGCCTCCTTATCATTTATTTTTTTGTTTTCTACCTATTGTGGCAGCTACATAGATGCTTAAAAATCAAGTATCCAGACAGCTACCACAATAGGAAATTCATTTTAATGAACTATAAATATTATACACCTGTTGTTTAATTTTGTCAATAGTATGTAGAACTCGTCGGGTACATAGGGTGCATCTTAAAAAGATTTATGAAACCTTTTGAAAAAGAACAAAATCCTAAAATGATTAAAAAATTATCTTTCAAAATCAATCAAAGGTCGAAAGAAAAACTTCAAAAAATACTTAAAAATTAGCTGCTCACTTTTATTTGATATTTAACCTTTTTAAGCACCTAAACATTTTAACATTTAGAGGCTCAAATATTTAGATATTTTAATATTCCAACATTCTTAAGAATGTTGGAATATTAATAACTTTAATTATAATTCTAAAAGTTCTGAAAATTGTTATTTTTTAATCTTTTAAATTTTTTGGGTGATTTGTCTAAAGATAAAACATAGCGTTAATATAAATTAATTTAAGAAAAAAAAGTGGAGAGTAAATTTTTTGATTTTATTAATTTTTTAGAAATTGAATAAGTTAGATGTTTTTAAAGATAGCATATGCTATAGCATATGCTATGACATATGCTATTTTTTAAAAAAATATTTAGCAGAAGGAATTAGAAATATCAGGGTAAAATAGTAGTAGAAAGATCGAATACCTGACATTTCTATTTCCTTAAAAACCTGACATTTCTATTTCCCGTTGACACATTTTTTCTTTTACTTGAGGAAAAAAATTCTTTTAATTATAATTTTTAAATATGGAAAAAATTAAACTAATTTTTGGAATCGGAAACCCCTTAAAAGAATATCAATTTAGTTATCATAATTTAGGAATGCTTTTTTTGGATTTTCTAAAGAAAAAATTAGCAGAAGAAAAAGAATGGAAAAAATCAAAACATTTTGATTATTTAAAATTAAATGATTTAATTTTGGCAAAATCAAAAGTAATGATGAATAATTCTGGAATTGCTTTAAAAGAAATTTTGAAAAAATTTAAATTGAAAAGTGATGAGGTTTTGGTAGTTCAAGATGATTCTGATATTTATTTCAATGATTTTAAAATTGTATTTTTTAGAAGTTCTGCTGGACATAAAGGAATTGAATCAATTTTTAAAAATATCAACTCAAAAAAAATTTGGCGTCTCAGAATTGGTGCCCGACCGATTTCTCTAAAAGGAAAACCTCATCAAAAAGCCGAAACTTTTATTTTAAAAAAAATTTCTCAAGAAGAAATCAAAGCACTTCCATTAATTTTTGAAAAAATTTTTTCAACACTTAAAAATGACAATTTAAATTAAAAAAAATCATTAGCCCCTTGCTTTTGATTCCCTTTTTAGTAAAATTACTTTAGGTCTAGGGAGCGAGCACTCACTTATCTACCAACAATCGGAGTCAACCGCCCCTAGGCCAAATATTTTTTATGTTAAAACTTCTAAATTTAAAAAAAGAAGATAAAGAATTATATCAACTTATTAAAAAGGAGATTGAAAGACAAAAATTTAATTTAGACCTTATTCCTTCGGAAAGTTTAGTGCCAGTTTCAATTCTGGAAACTTTAGCCACTCCTCTAACTAATAAATATTCTGAAGGTTATCCTTTTAAGCGTTATTATCCTGGTACAGAAATTATTGATAAAATTGAGATTTTAGCCCAGAAGAGAGCAAAAAACGCCTTCAATTTAAATTCAAATTGGGAAGTTAATGTTCAACCCTATTCTGGATCGCCAGCAAATATTGCGGTTTACTTTGGACTTTTAAATCCTGGTGATGTTATTCTTGGTCCAGCATTAACCTCTGGCGGTCATTTAACCCATGGAGCAAAAGTCAATTTTTCAGGAAAAATTTATCATGCCATTTATTATGAAATTGATCCAAAAACTGAAAAATTTAATTACACTCAAATATCAGAACTGGCAAAAATTTATCGGCCCAAAATTATTGTTTCTGGCACCACGGCTTATCCCCGAGAAATTGATTTTAAAAAAATAGGAAAAATTGCCAAAAAAGTTGGTGCTTATCATTTAGCTGATATCTCCCATATTGCTGGACTTATAATTGCAAAAAAGCATCAATCTCCATTTGAATTTACTGATATCGTAACAACAACAACTCATAAAACTTTAAATGGTCCAAGAGGAGCCGTGATCTTTTCAAAAAAAGAAATTTCCCAAAAAATCAATAAAGCAGTTTTTCCAGGAATTCAAGGCGGTCCCCATCAAAATACTATTGCTTCAATTGCTTTAACTTTTAAAATTGCCCAAACTAAAAAATTTAAAAAAACCCAAACTCAAATCGTAAAAAATGCCAAAATTTTGGCAAAAGAGTTAAAAAAATATAAATTTCATCTTGTAAGCGGAGGCACTGACAATCATCTTATTTTAATTAATTTGAAAAATAAAAAAATTTCCGGCAAAGAAGCCGAAACAATTTTAGAGAAGAGTGGAATTTTAGCCAATCGAAATACAATTCCTGGCGATCAAAAACCTTTTTCTCCCTCAGGAATTCGTCTTGGAACTCCTTCGATAACCTTTAGAGGACTAAAAGAAAAAGAAATGATAAAAATTGCAAATTTTTTATATCAATTAATTGAAAAAAGACAACCTCCTCAAAAAATCAAAAAAGAAGTTCTCACTCTTTGCAAAAAATTCCCTTTAAATTATTAAACTAAAATTATTTAATTTATTTTTGCAAAAATAACAAAAATTAGTTTCTTATCTTTAAAAAAGGGACATTTTTTTAGCAAGAATCATCTGAATTTTTCTTACTGCTTCATTAAAACACTGGCAAAGAATCTTTTCCTGTTCTTCTTTGCCTAAATCAGAATTAAGTTGAATTTCCTCAACTTCCATTTTTCCGTTAAGAACCACTTTTACTCCATTTTTTTCAACTTCAATTTTTTCTTTCGAAAGAGAATCTCTTAATTTTTTAATTTCTCTTAATTGTTTTAATTTATCAAACATATTTTTTACTTTAATTAACTTAAATTTTAAACTAAATCAAATAATTTTTCAAGAAAAAATAAAAAATTTTCTTAAATGTCTTTTAATAAACTTCTTGATAAATCACTTTCCAATCTCAATTTGCAAAGAATCTTTCAAAATAATTTCTGGCTTGCCTTGATATTGCTTAATTTTTCCTTTTACCCTCACTACTTTGTTCAAATAATATTTCTCTGGATCTTCAACAAACTTATATTGATAAGAACTAAAAATTACTCCGCTAAAGCATTGATTTGGATAAGGTTTTTCAAAATTTAAAAAAACCGTATTAGTTTTTGAACGATAAGTATCAACAATTTTTCCTTCAACAATCACTTCTTCTCCATAAAAATTCTTGGCTTGATAAGCATTAATTAATTTTAAACCAGTTAGTTCTGGAGTTAATCTTTGCCATTGAAGATTTAAAGGCTCTTTCTTCTTAATCTCTTTTTCTCTCTTGCTCCATTTACAACCAATTTTATTTTCTTTTGCCTCTCTTTCTGCTTTAATGATTTCTTTTTTATACTTAATGTCTTTCGGAGAAATACGAGATACTACTAATCCTTCTTTGACTAACTCTAAACTAATATTTTTTCCATCTAAAAAAACATATCTTAAATAGCGGCACCATTTATCTTTATCTTCAATGCTTTTTTCCAGTTTTACTTTTTTATTTAAAATCAATTCTTCCAATCTTTCTTTTGCGGGCTGATAACAGGGATAGCCCCGCTCATCAGCATCAATCCCCAAGATTCTTACTGAATATCCACCTTCAATCAAAAAAGTGTCTCCATCAATTATTTTGGTCACTAATTTTTTTGCCCCATTAGGTAATAAAGGAACATTTCTACAAGATTGAGATTGTTTTTCTTTTCCAATTTTTTCCCTAACTAAAAAATTTTCTTTTTTTCCTGAAAGATAAATTGCTTCTCCGATAATTAATGCCCCAATTAAAATTGCCAAAACAATTTTATTTTCTTGAAAAAATTTTTTCATTTTTTGATTGATTTTTAAAAATTAATTTCTCGATTTTAAAATTTTTGATTAAATTTTAATCAATAAAACATTCTTAAAATTTTTAAAATAAACTCATATTAATAAACCAACCTTTCAACTAACCAGAAAACAATATTCTCACATTCTTAAGAATGTGAGAATATTTTATTTTTCATCAAAAGAATCCATAAATTTCAAAAATTTCCTTCCATAAGGAGAAAGATAATGCTGAACCTGCCTTCCCCGATATTTTTTATTCACCAATCCTGCCTGAACTAATCTTCTAATATGTTCGGAGATGGTCTTGAAATTCGCATCAAGATTTTGGCAGATTTCATCAACGGTAATTCCTTCTGCTTTTAAAATTAATTTTAAAATCTCAATTCGCCGATGATTGGCAACACCTTTAAAATATCTTTCTAATTGTTTAGGAGTTTTCTTTTTGCTTTTCATATTATTTAC
>JAGGUH010000088.1 GCA_021158645.1 bacterium
AATTTGCTAACATTAGATCTTTTTACTATTTTACCCTGACATTTCTATTTCCTTTTCACAGAAAGAAAATAGGGCTTGACAAAAAAGAATTTTTGGGTTAAATTGAAAATTAGAAGTTATAAAAAAACAAAAAAGGAGGAAGAAAATGGCAGCAGTAAGAGAACATTTTTGGGAATTAAGAAGAGAGGTTGAGATTAATGCTATTAAGAATAACCAACTGAAAAAAAGAAAATTTTTGAGGAAGGTTTGGATTCCTCTGAGAAAAATCTCGGTAAATAATACGTTTTTATCATTTAATAATGAATTTGACTTGAAAAGAACATGGCAGATTTTTAAGGAGTATAGGTTCTATAAAGAAAGAAGAGACGAAGCTCTGTTTATTTTAGAGGGAGTTGAGAAAGCTCTCGAAGAAGTAACCTCTTTTAAAGAAATGGAAAAAATGGAATCTGATGTTTCTGGTGCTAAAGAAAAAATTTTAGAAGAAATAAAGAAAGGAATAAAAAGAAAAAAAGGAGAAATCATAAGAAAATATTATTATGGATATGAAGATTCTATTAAAAACAAGAAGATTTTTTTGTTTCTCGGAATAAGAAGAGTAGGAGAAAGTTTCGAGGTAAACTATTTCGTGGGGACCACGAAAAAGCAGAGAATTAAAACAGGAAATCGGATGTTTCATAGGATTCCTGAAAAAGCAGTGGGTTTTAGTTTAGTGTTCGATGAAAATGGCAGGTTGGTCCCTCACTACACATTCGGATTCTAATTTGAATTCTAATTTTTTTATTTATATCACCGGAGAAAAATTCTCCGGTGTTTTTTTATTTGATTATTTGATTAAATGTATAAGATGTAAAAGAAAATTAGAGATGAAAAAGGTGGAGAGATTTCTTGTTGCTTTTAATAGCATATGCTATGACATATGCTAAAATTTTTTTATTTGAAGTTTTGAAAGGTTTATTAAAAAACTTAATTTTATTTGACGGAAAGAAAAAGAAAATTAAAATTTAAAAAAAGAAAAATTTTGCAAGCGAAAAAGTTAAGTTAAAAGTTAATTGAGGAAACTTTAAAAGAATCTTGATTTATTGTTTGAGGTTGATATTGCTGGCTTTTAATTTTTATACGATTTTCAAAGATTTTTAAAAAAATTGCCTTAAGAAATATAAAAAATTGTAAGAAAATTAAAAAGTTTGAATTGGTTAATCTAAAAAACAAATCAAAAATTAAAAGAGTTTTTACTAAGTGTTGGATATATCAGCAATTTGGTTGAATAAAAATGCTATCAATCAAAAATTTGAATTTGCTTTCAAGTTAAGTTGAAGGCAAAACACAATAAAGGTCGAAAAATTTTTAATCTAAAAGATGGAGATATGGATAAGCAACAATTACTTGATTACATCAAACAGCAATTAAAACAAGGTGTTGATAGAGAAGAAATAAAAAACTCTCTTTTAGTTCAGGGTTGGCAGGAAAATGACATTGATGAGGCGTTTAGAATGATAGAGCAATCAGAACAATCAAACTCCAAGAATATGACTGAAACGGCTTTTTCGCAAAATAGTTCTTTACCAGTTAAAACTTCGAAAAAATTGATTGTTTTGATAATTTCGGCAATTGTTGGTGCTGTTATTGGAGGTAGCGTATTTGGCTATTTTTATTATTTTCAATCACCAGAAAGAATTGTTCAAAAAACGAGTGAAAAGATGCTTGAAGTTAAATCTTTGGAATATACAGGGCAGGTTGTGGCAAAAATTAAAACCAACGATGTTTCTGCATTTAGTCAATCGGGTAAATTTTTAATAGATTTTAGCGGAAAATTGGATTCTCATAACTTAAATAATCCAAAGGGAATGTTTAAGTTTGATATAAATCCAGATATTTTACCGCAAGGTTTTGGTTTTGAGGCAAGAACTATTAAAAATATCATCTATTTTAGATTAACTAATGCTCCTAATTTGGGATTTTTTGATTTGTCGTTTTTAAGGAACCAATGGATAAAAATTGATCCAGAAGCAATCAAAGAGCATTTCGAATTAAAAGAACTTGAGAAACAACTTGAAGAAATTCAAAAAGAACAAGAATTATCACCTGAACAAATAGAGAAAATTAAAAGAGTTGTTTTACGCACAAAAATTTTTAAAGTTATCAAGAAATTGCCAAAAGAAAAGATTGATGGTATAGATACTTATCATTATGAGTTTATTATAGATAAAGAAAAAATTATGCAGTTATTTATGGAGGTAAATAAAATAATAAGAAACAAATCTTCGGTTGAGAAAGAATTTCAACAGAAGATAGATGAAGCATCTAAAGAAATAAAAGCGTTAACAGGAGAAGTTTGGATTGGAAAAAAGGATTTATTGCTTTATAAAATTCTTTTGAAAATTTCTTTTGGCAAAAATGTTGAAAAAGCGAGAGGAATAGAATCAGGGGATATGATTACTATAATTACTCAATTTAAAAACTACAACAAACCGATGCAGATAGATATTCCAGCATCCGCAAAGCCAATAGAAGAAATTTTAGGTAAATTATTTAAAGGATTGTTTGACGGAGGTATGATGAATTTTAGAGGATTAATTCCTCAAATGCCCGGACAACAATTGTATCAATTGCCCGGAGGATCAGTAGATTTTAGTAAAGATTCTGATAATGATGGATTAGCCGATGAATTAGAAAAAATTTATGGAACTGATTTGAATAATCCTGATACAGATGGCGATGGATTTAAGGACGGAGAAGAGGTAAAAAATGGTTATAATCCAAAAGGACCTGGGAGATTATTTAATTAAAAATACTTATTGATAATCTCTGTTTATTTTTTAAACGAACTAAAAAAGCAAATAAAAATTTCTTGCCTTATATTTTTTTGACTGATTATAAGTAAAATGAAAGTTGGCTTTTTTTTATCACTTTGGATAGTTGCTTAAAAGTTGGAAAAGAATTAACAAAATTGCTTCAAACAAAATTAATTTTTAGAGTTTGTTTTGTATCTTACTATTAGTGATTAAAAATTTAAAATTTTAAAAATGCGCTAAAGCGCTTATTTTATTTGACAAAAAATAAAAAAGAAATAAAATCTTTCAAGATTTTCAGATTATCAATTTTGATAAATTGAAAATCAATAACTGATAGTTGATTTTTTATTATGCCTACAATTTCTCAATTAGTAAGAAAAGGGAGAAAAAGAATAAAGAAAAAAGCCAAATATATGGCGCTTCGTTTTGTTTTTAATAGTTTAAAACAAAAATACAGAGAAGTTCCTTCACCTTTTAAAAGAGGAGTATGTTTAAAAGTTTTTACCACTACTCCAAAGAAACCAAACTCGGCTTTAAGAAAAGTAGCAAGAGTTAGATTGACTAATGGTATGGAAGTAACGGCTTATATTCCGGGTATTGGCCATAATTTGCAAGAACACTCAGTGGTATTAATTAAAGGTGGCCGAGTAAAAGATTTGCCAGGAGTAAGATTTCATGTAGTAAGAGGAGTTTTAGATGCTGCTGGAGTTGAAGGCAGAAAACAATCAAGATCAAAATATGGAGCAAAGAAACCAAAAAAGTAAAAGATGTTTATGGAAATACAATGGAAATATAGTTGAAATACAATAAATATGCAGTAAATTGGATCTTTATAAGTTGACTTATTTTTTAAGTCTTCTAATATGAGAAATCAAGAAGTTTTGACAAAATTAGAAAAATTAGAAAAGGAGATCCTTAAAATTAAAAAAGGAAGTGAATTTAAATTACCTAAAAAGCCAATTTCTTTAAAAGGAATTTTAAAAGGAGTTAAAATCACTGGAAAAGATATTCAGGAAGCCAAAAAATCTTTGTTTAAAGAAGTTAGAATTTAATGTATTTTGTTATCGATATTCATTCTTTTCTTTGGTGTTTTGACTGATAGTCCAAAATTTTCTCAAAAAGCAAGGGTTATTTTTGACTCCTGTGACCGCGCTAAAGCAACAATTATCATTCCTGCGATTGTTTTATTAGAATGTATTAATATTCTTGATAAGAAGAAAGTAAATTTAAAATTTGAAGAAATCGCTTTAAAGATTTTCCAAGCCAGCAATTTTATTTTTTCAGAAATTAATTGGAGTTTAATTTTGGAAGTTAATAAGACAAAAGGATTTAAAGATTTGTACGATAGAATTATTGTCGCCACTGCCAAAATTTTTGATGCCATTTTAATTTCAAAAGACAAAGCCATTAAGAAAATTTATAAGAAAACTATTTGGCAGCATAATACAGTAGAAAAAATCCGAAATCCGAAATTCAAAATTCGAAACAATAACCAAAATTTAAATGTTCAAAATGCCCACCCCCTCCTATTTCCTCCCCCTCCCTCTGGGAGGGGGAGGATTAAGGT
>JAGGUH010000079.1 GCA_021158645.1 bacterium
AAAAATTTTCTCTATCTATATCAGTTTTTTTACTAAATTTTTACGAATAATAAATATCACATTGATTATATTATGTGATTATTATAAAAGAGAAAAAAGAGCAATATTTTATTTTGGGTTTAGAAAAAATTATATCAAGTTTTGTATAATTTTTTTAAACATTGAGTGCAAACTCTTATCCTTTTTCCATTTGGCAAAGTAGTCCATTGCAAATTTGGATGTTGCTTCTTTTTGCTTGTCGGATTAAACTTGCCACGAAGTTTTTTTCTTGTTATAATGGTAATTGATTTTTTTCCACAGATCTGACATCTTGGCATAATAAGTTTTATTTTAATAAAAATTAAAAAAAATTCAATTAAATTATGCCTGATTTTTTTTCTCTTTTAATTCAACTGATAATTTTGCTTTTTGCGGTTGTTATTCATGAAGTAAGTCATGGCGCAGTGGCTTATCATCTTGGTGATCCAACCGCAAAAGAATCAGGTCGACTTACTTTAAATCCAATAAAACATCTTGATCCTTGGGGTTCTTTTTTTATTCCTTTAACTTTGTTTATTTTTTCTCATGGAAAAGCGGTTTTTGGTTGGGCAAAACCAGTGCCGATAAATTCAATGCTTTTAAAAAATCCAAAAAGAGATATTGGATTAGTTGCTTTTGCTGGACCAGCAGCAAATTTATCTTTAGCAGTTATTTTTGGAATTTTATTGCGGATTTTTGGAATTGTTTTTTTTAATTCGGCTTTAATTTATTTTTTTTCACTCATCGTTTATATTAATCTTCTTTTAGCCGTGTTTAATTTAGTTCCTATTCCTCCACTTGATGGTTCTAAAATTCTTTTTTCTTTAGCGCCAAAATCTTGGATGCCGATTTTAACCTTTTTAGAGATTTATGGAATGTTTATTTTAATTCTTTTTTTATTTTTTGGTTTGCCTTTAATCTGGCCCATTATTGATTTTTTATACCATTTAATTACTGGCTTATAAATTTTTTTAAGATATTTCTTATTAAGCCGGGAGAGGGATTTGAACCCTCGACCTACGGTTTACGAAACCGTTGCTCTGCCACTGAGCTATCCCGGCAAAGAATAAAAGTGAATGTAAAAAATAGAAGTTGGTGATTAAAATTAGAAAGTAAAAAATAATTTTATCAAATTAAAGAAATTTCTTCCAAAGTTATATATTCAGGTTGCTTTTTTGGCTTTAAAATACTTTCCATAATTTGAATCTTTTTTAAAGAAAATTTCCAGCCAACCTTTAAAGAAAAATTTTTCAATTCTTTTGGTAAGACCACTCCTTTTTGAAATCGGGCTATGGTAATATGAAGTAAAAATTCTCTTTCTTTATTTTTAAAAGGAATTTGGTTTTTTTCAAATTCTTTTTTTAATTCTTTTGATAAATTCTCTAAAATTTTACTTTCTCCGGTTACCCAAATCATTCTTAGCTTAAAAAATGGTCCAAAACAAACTTTGTTTAAAAAAACTTCTCGATTTTTTTCATTCAAAAATTTTTCTGCTACTTGATGAACTTTTTTGCTTAATAAGGGAATCTTTTTTATATCAAGATAACCCAAAAATAAAATTGTAATATGCAAATTTTCCTTTCTTGTAAAACGGCAATTAATTCTTGAAAATGGCTCTTTGTTTTTGAGATTTAAAATTGCTTCTTTGATTTTTGGAGGGATTGGACTGGCAATAAAAATTCTTTTCTTATTCATTTTTTATTATTTTTACCACAATTTCTCTTTCTCTTTCTTTTTCATCAAAATCAATCAAAACAATTTCTTGCCATTGGCCTAACTGAAGTTTTCCTTCTTCGATTGGTACCACTAAATCTGGTCCAATTAAAGCCGATTTAATATGAGCCGCGCCGTTTCTATCACCCCATTTTAAATGATGTTTATAATCAGCATTTTCTGGAGCCATTTTTTCTAATACTTCTTTAATATCTTCCATTATTCCCTCTTCATATTCCATTATTGTTAAAGCCGCAGTTGTTCCTTTTACGAAAATTAAAGCAACACCATCTTTGATTTTTGATTTTTCTACAATTTCTTTTACTTTCTGAGTAATATTAATAAAATCGTAATGACCTTTTTTTGCAATTCTAAAAAGTGCCATATTTTTTAAATTTATCCTATTTTAAAAAAAATTCAAGTATTGCTTTCTTGCATCTTTTTAAATATTTTGATTAACTCTAAAAAATTAAAAAATCAAAAAGGAGATGTAAAAAACAGGTTGAAATTTTTATTTCTTATCAAAAGAGAAATTATTTAAATTTTTTTAATTACGTAATTTTTTATTGTTTCAATCTGTAATTTTATTAATTTTGCTTTTAAATCAAACTAAATTTGGTTTTTATTCAAAAATGACAGCAATTTTTTAAATCTCGATTAAACTTCTTTTAAAATTGCTTAATTCTTTTAAAATTGCTTAAAACAAATAGAAGGATATGTCTTATTTTTTTGTAAGACGTCTCATTTTTTCACTTAATCACTATATAGCGATTAAGTATTTAAAGGATTTTTTGAATTTAAGGAAAATAAATTAGGATTGATGTTTTTTTAAAACTTTTAGTTTTTATTAGTTTTTAACAGGTTTTATCTTTTTATATAGAAAATTTAATGCCAAAAAATTTTTAGATTAAAATTAGAATTTTAAACTTATGAAAGAAGAAATTTTTGATTCGCTTTATGGAAAAATTGAAATAAAAGAGTCAGTGATTTTAGAATTAATAAATGCTCCTTCTTTAATCCGATTAAAAGAAATAGATCAAGCAGGTTATTCTTCTCCATTTTTTAAAAAGAAATGCCATTCTCGATTTGACCATTCAGTTGGAGTAATGATTCTTTTAAGAAAATTTGGTGCTTCTTTAGAGGAACAAATTGCTGGTTTAATTCATGATGTTTCCCATTCTGTTTTTTCTCATTGTATTGATTATGTTTTAGATGAAGGATCAGAAAAAAACCATAGTTGGCAGGATAGTGTATTTGAAGTTTTTGTTAAAAACTCTGAAATTCCCAAAATTTTAAAAAAATATCATTTAAATTTAGATTTTATTTTAAATGATAAAAACTTTCCTTTAAAAGAAAAAGAATTGCCAGATCTTTGCGCTGATAGAATCGATTATTCATTAAGGACCGCCTATCATTATAATGAAATAGATTCTAAAACTCTGAATTACTTTTTGGAAAACTTAAAGACAAAAGATAAGTTTTGGGTATTTAAAAATTTTAAGTCAGCAAAAGAATATGGAGAATTGTTTTTTAAATTAAATAAAAAATATTATGCTGGATTTTTGTCAGCAGTAATGTTTAAAACTACTGGAGATTGTTTAAGGTATGCCTTAAAAAAAGGATATCTTTCAAAAAACGATCTTTTTAAAACAGATAAAGAAGTTTTAAAAAAAATAAAAGAAAATTTAAAGAAGGATTCAATTCTTAAATTATTATTTGAAAGAATGGAGGGGAAAATAAAGGTTGAGAATAATTCCAAGAATTATAATACTTCTTGTTTTTGTAAATCTCGGATAGTGGATCCACTTTTTGAAGAAAAAGGAATTCTTAAAAGATTAAGCCAAGTTGATAAAAACTGGCAAAAAGTTTTAATTGAGGAAATGAAGCCAAAACAATATTTTTTGAAATTTGAAAAATAATCTCACTTAACTGCTATATAGCAGTTAAGTGAGAAAGGTTTGATTAAGGAAATTTTTAGCAAATTCGATTAAATACCGAGTACCAGCGCCAGTAGCGCCCCTCGAAAGTCCTTGGTTTTCAATTGAAGTCATTGTTGGGGCAATATCTAAATGAACCCAAGGAGTATTTTCGATAAAATTTTTTAAAAAGATGGCTCCGGTAATCGCACCGCCATATTTTGTTTTTCCAATGTTTCTTAAATCAGCAAAATCGCCTCTAATTTCTTCTTGATATTCTTCCCATAAAGGCAACAACCAAACATAATCACCTGACTTTTCTCCAATTTTTCTTAATTTTTCTTCAAGTTCTTCTTTGTTTGTAAATAAAGCAATGGCTCTTTGACCCAAGGCAACTATTGCGGCTCCAGTCAAAGTGGCAACATCTAAAATAAATTTTGGTTTAAAGTTTTTTTCTAAATAACTTAAAGCATCAGCCAAAATTAATCTTCCTTCAGCATCAGTGTTGATGACCTCCACAGTTTTTCCGTTATAAATTTTTAAAATATCACCGGGCCGATAACTGGAAGAGGAAGGCATATTTTCTACTGCTGGAATTATTCCAACAATATTTAAGGGCAGTTTTAGTTTTGAAATTGCTCTTATTGCTCCAAAAATTGCAGCCGCTCCTGATTTATCCATATACATATCAATCATTCCTTCCCATGGTTTTATATTTAAACCGCCACTATCAAAAGTGACTCCTTTTCCAACAAATCCTATATCAAAATTTTTAGATTTTTGAGTTCCAAGATATTTTAGAATAATTAATTTTGGCTCTTGGCTGCTGCCTTTAGAAACTGCTAAAATTCCTCCAAGTTTTAATTTATCAATTTCTTTTTTATTCAAAATTTTGACTTGAAAACAAGAACCTTTAAATTCTTTTTTTGCAATTTGAGCCAATTTTGTTGGTGTTATATCTTGGGCGGGACTATTTGAAAGATCTCGGGCAAAATTAACTGCTTCTCCGATTATTTTTCCTTCCTCTAAATCATTTAAAAAATTTTTCGAATTTTCAATTAAAAGATTTATCTTTTTTATTCCTTTCTTTTTTTCGCTGGATTTTGAAAATTTATAATCTGCTAAAATTAAATTACAAACTGCCTCTTTAATCAAAAAAGATTTTTCAAAGGGAAAATTTTTTAAAAAAATTTCAATTTTTTCTAAATTTTTTGAGGCAAAATTTAATAAAACTTTTCTTATCCATATTCTAAACTTTCTTTGATTGAAATTTTCTTTTTTGCCACAATTTGAAATCACAATTCTTTTTCCATCTAAAGTTAAAATTGATTCTATTTCTCCTTCTTTTAGGTTTCTTAAAATTTTTCCAAAACTTTTTTCAATTTGAAATTTCTTTAAATCAATTTTTTCTTTTTCAAAATAAGGCAAAACTAATACTTCCCCTTTTTTAAATTTAAATTTTTTTAATTCTTCTAATTTAATTTCCATATTTTTTATCTGTACTATCTAATCATTTTGATAACAATTTTTAAAATATTTCCCTCCCCCCTCTCTCATAGAGGGGGGAAAGAAAGAAGGAATTTTCTAAATTTCTCCTTTCATGAGGGAAAGGGGAGGTTTGGAAGATTCCTTTTTTTTCTCTTCTCCCTGAGAAAAGGAAAAGATTTAGGAAATCTCCTTTCTTTCTTTTTTCTCTGAAAAAAGGAAGAAGGTTTAGAATCTTTCCTTCTTTCTCCTTCTCCGATTTATGTCGGAGGAAGAAAATCTTCCCATTTTCCTCCCCCTCCCTCTGGGAGGGGGAGGATATAGAAGGGGGAGGGAAATAAACAATCAGATTACTATCAAAGCAATTAATAACTACATTTCAATAATAT